>JAEXGM010000151.1 GCA_023450835.1 Bacillota bacterium
AATGTACCAAATACCTGGAGCTTGCATTAAGAGAAACAGAAAAAGTGGCTGAAAAAGAAGATAAAGAGCTTCTTACAAAGGATTTGGACGAGCTTCAGAATAAGATTATAATTCAATTTATGAATTAGGGATTCGTTTAAGAATATATTCAGGCAGGGCCTTGCAGCCCTGCCTTTTGCATGCACAAATATAGGACGATATATTGATATAATATGTATTTTGTGCAATTGAGAAAAGTATGAAGGCACATTATAATAAGTGTAACATATGACAAGCAGCAATAGAAAGAGGTCTTCGTCCAATGAAGAGATTAAGGAACCAGCTGAACCGAATTGATACCATATTTAACCGTATGATAGATAAGGTAATGATGTTTCAAAAATGCCTTTAAAACTGCTTTCAAGTTTATCGTAAACATTATTAAAAAAATCCTTATCTGTATAAACTGTAAAATTATTATTATTATTTCTTTCGATTAACCAATCGGAGATTATTTTTAAATCACCAACAATTTGATTTATATTATAGGAGTAAGATTCTATTTCGTTATTTATAAGGCATCCCCTATATGATTTGAGTGCCTGTAAATATAAAGAGATTAACATTATTGATTCATTATAATTTATATTTTGTTCCACAGAATAAGATGCTGCTGCTTGGTAATAACTCTCCGCTTCTTGGATGCCATCAATAACATAGCTTAAATTATTAGGATCTTTAATATAGTCAAGAATCGAGGCAACAGACTTACAAGAACCATTATTGGTCAAAGCAGAAAAGAAAAGTTTCTCTGAATTGCTCACATCCCGTTCAGCTAATCCATTATAATTTTGCACAATGTTTGAATTTTGTTCATACTGATATATGTTTAAACTTAATGATATTATAAGTACTAAACATAATACAGCTAATAATACTTTTCGAAATTTAAATATTACATTTTTCACCATATGCGTTTGGAATATCCTCCTTTAATGTATAAAATACAAATAATTTTCAAAAAAGTTGAAAATTAACTATAATGTGGTAATATATGTATATTATAATATACTTTGGAGGTAAGTGCAATTTCCTTCTGAGAGGTCATGAGGTAAAAGTGAAAAGTGAAATTCTATTAAAATACCGCAATACAGATTGAAAATAGACTAAAAGATCATGGGATAATCATAAATGAAAAGGATGAAAAGCTGATTGTACATGGCTGGGGTGATAAGCAGTCTTATTATGTAGGAAGCTTTCAAGACCCGGGTATGGTCTTCAGATATGGAATTACCTCCAATACCTTCTAGGGGAATCAGCGGCCTCTATGAGAAAGAGAGAGTAAAGAAATTATTCTGAAAGCATTTACTCAAATGGATTCCAAGTATGGTTTCAAAATTTTTGAGCCTTATTTCAAACCGAATACTCCGGAAGTTGGGCGAATTTATAAGCTGCCGTCAGGAACGGAAGAGAATGGAGCCTCTTATATTCATATCACGTGAATCAGGAATCTCATCCATCCCTATGGGATGAGGATATGAAAATTGAAAAACTGTGGCTTGATAAAAGAGATTTGCCGGACAAAACGGTAATCTTAATAGAAGACTGATAAATTTATAGTTCTCCATAATACTCCTCCATGTGATGTGCTTTAGCGCATATTTAAATTAAAAGTGGAAATTTCTTTTTAATTTCCACACAATCTCCACATCATATAGTTAAACTGTTACTATAGTTCTTAGCGGAGGTTAAACAGGAGGAAGAAAATGGAGAATACTAAGATTCATGGAATTCTGATGATAGATGGGATAAAGGATGAGCTTAGTGCGGAAAAGATAGAAAAGGCTCTGAATGCTTATGAGGGCGTATTGCAGGTAAAAGTGGTTCTGCAAAGTGCCAATGTATATCTGACATATGAGAAGGAAAAGGTCAGTCTGGAAGAATTAGCAGATGAGGTGGAAGCTTTGGGTTTCCGGGTCATAAATAAACCCACTCCCAGCAGGCCGAATGATAGGGTGAAGACTTCCGACAGCGCTCATACAAGCTTGGTATTATCCATTAAGGGAATGACCTGTATATCCTGTGAAACGAAGATAGAGAAAAGGTTAAATGAGCTTAACGGAGTAATAAAGGCGAAAGTCAGTTATAAGACAGGAAAGGCTGACCTTACCTATAATTCTAAGATTATCAGTAAAGAGCAGATAGAGAAAGAAATTGAAAAGCTGGATTACGGCATTAACAGAGCAGGAGATGTAAAAGCAGAAAAGGGAAGAGATACTCTGAATCAGATTCTGGGAATTGGAATAATTCTTCTGGCTGTTTACCTCATACAGAAGAATACGGGAATTGCTTCCCTGGTACCGCAGATTGACCAGAATATGAGTTATGGTATATTGTTCCTGGTAGGAATCCTCACATCGGTCCACTGTATAGCCATGTGCGGAGGAATCAATCTGTCTCAGTGTGTATCCGTACATAATGTGGATACTAAAGTAGAAGGAATAGCAAAGTATAAACCGGGACTTTTATATAATGCAGGACGTGTAGTTTCTTATACGGCAATCGGCGGTATCATGGGAGCCTTTGGCTCCGTTGTCAGTATCTCCGGAAGGACCAGAGGAGTGGTAGCGGTAATCGCCGGAATCTTTATGGTTCTCATGGGATTAAATATGTTAAACATATTCCCTTCACTGAGAAAAATCATGCCCCATATGCCTAAGATTTTCAGAAAGAAGTTAGTGAGCTCCGGAAAGATGCGAGGCCCCTTTTATATCGGCCTCCTGAATGGATTAATGCCCTGCGGCCCTCTTCAATCCATGCAGCTGTATGCTCTTGGAACGGGAAGCTTTATAGCGGGAGCTTTGTCCATGCTCCTGTTCAGCCTTGGCACTGTTCCGTTAATGTTTGGATTCAGCGCTGTAGCGGGAATCTTGAACAGTAAGTATACCAAAAAGATGATGAAGGTAAGTGCCGCATTAGTTATGGCACTTGGCGTTATTATGTTGAACAGAGGACTTAGTCTATCCGGTATTGACCTGGTGCATGCTTCCAGTACCGTGGAAGCCGGGAACACCGCTAAGGTGGAGGAAGATGTTCAAATAGTTACAACCAAGCTCCAGTCAGGAAGCTATGAACCTATCGTTGTAAAAAAAGGAATCCCTGTTAAGTGGACTATTAAGGCAGAAAAGAAGGACCTTAACGGCTGTAACGAGACCATAATCATACCAAAATACAATATACAGGCAACTTTAAAGGAAGGGGATAATGTCATTGAATTTACCCCCAAAGAGACCGGAACCATCCCCTATTCCTGCTGGATGGGAATGATACGAAGTAATATAGAAGTTGTTGATGATCTTGACAGCAGTGCGGCTGGGAATGGAAGTACAGCTCAGGCTTCTTCCGGTACAGGAGATTCCGGCAGCACAGGAAGTTCAGCATCAGGGCAGACGGATAACAGTCAGGGTACGGTAATAGATGGCAGTCAGAACCTATTGGGCTCCGGAGATGGAAGTGCCGCCTCTTCAGGCTGCTGCGGTACACCGCCTGCAGGCTTTGAGAACGGAAAGATTCCTACGGATAATATAAAAGTAGCGGAAGTAAAAGATAATAAGCAGGAAGTAACCGTAACCGTTGATGGCAGCGGCTATACACCGGCAGTCATCGTACTGCAAAAAGGCGTGGAAGCTAAGATTAAGTTTGATGCCAAGGAATTGACCAGCTGTAACAGTTACGTAGTATTTCCGGAGTATCAGGGACAGTTAGACCTGTCACAGCAAACAGAAACTCCCTGGCTTACAGTCACAGGAGATTTCACCTTCCAGTGCGGTATGAACATGCTTCACGGCTATGTGAAGGTGGTAGATGATGTTAAGAATGTCAACCTGGATGAAATTAAGCAGGAAGTAGCAAATTATACACCTTCCGCTTCCTCCGCAGTAGGCGGCTGCTGCGGCAGTACAGGAGAGTAATTTTCTGTAGTAAAAATATAAAGGTTTTGGCAATGGGACGACAATTTCCGCAAAACAGAAAGACGCATGCTTCGTTTCCAATGTATAAGAAGTCCTAATTCTCTAAAGATTTTGTGCTTGGCATATCACCAAACAGATAACTTCGCTAACGCATGAGTACACTGCGTGTACTCAAACAATCTATTTGATGATATAGCACAAAATCTTCAGAGAAAAGGACTTCTAATGCATTTCCATAGGTTCTTTCTTGAATTAGGGTATCAAGCAAATAAATGCAGTGCCAAGACAGGATATGAAATCCATTGCCTTGGCACTTTTTTATTATTTTGCTATAATTTGATTCACCAAAAGCTAAGAAAGAACCTTTCCATAGGCGTATGAGTCTTTTGTTTTGCGTAAATTACCTGTGTATTGAAAAAAAGCTTTTATGGGCTAATTATAGGGGGTTCAGGAAAATATAGAAAGCAATATACAAGTAATAGAAATCATATAAAATATAAGGCACCATAATAAAATGCTGAGGTGTGAGAATAACACATGAACTGACCTCCTAAAAGTTGAATTTTTAAGTCTAACTTTTAGGAATCAAGTCAACCTTTCCAGCATTTATTATAGAACAAAATATAAAAGTTAAAATAAGAAGCAATAGTAAATAAGTGTAAGAAAACAAAGATGAAATGTCTTTGCTCCTACACTTATTTTATTTATTATACAAATATATAGTTGAGATAGAAAGTTATGTTACAACAAATCTGTAATAACAAAATCTAAACCCCTATTTATACTCACCATTATATTTCAGTATTATGTATAGAGAAATTCTATACTTTCAAATTTTATGATATAAACATCAAAAGCCACATTTCAATATGTTCACAGGCAATTTGCACGAAGCAGAAAGAACGAATGCGCCTTGGAACCAGCGCATGAGTCTTTCTGCTTCGTGTAAATTGCCGTCCCATTGTGAAAGACCGCCTTTTAATCTTTTAACCAATCAATCTCATTACACCGTCCAAGTCTTTAGCTCCGCATCGGTTGCAAGCACATAGTGCTGCCCGCTCACATGCTGCTGCACACCCTTATTATAATCAATGCCGCTGGTGCCATAATCATAGGATTCGGCAACCCTTTGCTTTTCCACCTTAGGATTGGCCTGGGGAATGGCAGACAGCAGGGATTTGGTATAGGGGTGGATGGGGTTTGAAAAGATTTCTTCTTTGGTGCCGGTTTCCACCATATGGCCAAGATGCAGTACGCCAATGCGGTCGGATATATATTTTACCATGGATAAGTCATGGGCAATAAACAGATAGGCGGTGCCGGTCTTTTGCTGGATATCCTTCATGAGGTTAATGACCTGTGCCTGAATGGAGACATCGAGAGCACTGATGGCTTCATCGGCGATAATCAGGTCAGGGTTCATAATCAAAGCTCTTGCAATACCGATACGCTGTCTTTGACCACCGGAGAACTGATGAGGATAGCGGTTGGCATGCTCTTTTGACAGACCGACCATGTCCAGTATCTGATATACCTTTTCTTTTCTGTCTTCCGGAGAGGTATACATATGGTGGATATCAAGGCCCTGTGCAATGATGTCAATAACTTTCTTGCGGGGATTTAAGCAGGCCATAGGGTCCTGGAATATCATCTGCATTTTGGTTCTTAAATGAGTAGTGTCCTTTGCAGAGAGCTTTCCGGAGATATTCACGCCCTGAAAGAGGACTTCGCCCTCTGTCGGTTCGTAAAGCCTTATAATGGAGCGGCCGATGGTGGATTTTCCGCTGCCGGATTCGCCTACAAGCCCGTATGTCTCACCGGGATATAATACAAAGGAGACGCCATCTACGGCTTTTACGATAAAGCGGCGGTTTATACGAAAATACTGCTTTAGGTCTTTCACTTCTAATAAAGGTTGTGGCATCTTATTTCGCCTCCTTTAGCATATAATCAATTCTCTGGCGCAGTTCGGCCGGCATTTCCACCTTGGGAGCATTTTCGTGAAGAAGCCAGGTGGAGGCATAGTGGGTATCACTGATGCGGAACATAGGCGGCTCTTTCCGTAAATCAATATTAAGTGCGTAGATATTTCTTGGTGCAAAGGAGTCTCCTTCAATCTTATGCAGGAGGTTGGGAGGGCTTCCCGGTATGGTGTAGAGCTTGTCGTCACTGCAGTTAAGGTCCGGCATGGCAGAGAGGAGTCCCCAGGTGTAAGGATGCTTCGGGTCGTAAAAGATTTCATCCACCGTGCCTTTTTCTACGATTTTTCCGGCATACATAACGGCTACATAATCCGCCACCTTTGCAACAACACCCAAATCGTGGGTAATGTAAATTACGGATATTCCGGTCTTTTCCTGGATATCCTTAATAAGCTCCAATATCTTGGACTGAATGGTAACATCCAGAGCAGTGGTGGGTTCATCACAGATTAAAAGTTCCGGGTCACAGGCCAGGGCAATGGCGATGACAACTCTTTGGCGCATACCGCCGGAGAGCTGATGGGGGTAATTTTTCATACGTTTTTCCGGATTGGTAATGCCGACCAGCTCTAAAAGAGATACAGCCTTTTGGTAAGCCTCTTTTTTGGGAGTCTTATAGTGATAAATCATGCCCTCCATAATTTGTGCGCCAACGGTCATGGTGGGATTTAAGGAGGTCATGGGATCCTGAAATACCATGGAGATACGCTTCCCGTTAATACGCTTTCTCATTTCTTTTTTTGAGAATTTTAAGAGGTCTTCTTTTACTTCTTCTTTGCCTCTATGGTAGGTAAATTCAATGCTTCCGCTGTCTATCTTTCCGTTGTTGCTTAAGATGCCCATAATGGCCTTTACGGTTACGGATTTACCGCTGCCGCTTTCGCCTACAATAGCAAGGGTCTCTCCTTTATAGAGGGAAAGATTCATGCCTCTTATAACATTTACTTCGCCGGCAGAGGTTTTAAAGGTAATGGAGAGGTCTTTAATGGAGAGGACTTTCTCTCCTTTTTTATTTGGGCTTATATTACTTGCAGTTTCAGTATTTGTTACACTACTGTCCAGATTGTCCATTGTATCTTTTAATCTCTCTTCCATACTATGCCTCCTTCATCTTCGGGTCAAAGGCATCTCTTAAGCCGTCAGCCATCAGGTTAAAGCTTAACATGATAATTGCCAGTACGATAACGGGGAATACAATCATGTAAGGATGTGTGGTAAAGGACTTAAAGGCGTCACTGATTAAAGTACCAAGAGAAGCCAGGGGCGGCAGCACACCAAGACCGATGAAGGCAAGGAATGCCTCGGTAAAGATGGCGTTAGGAATAGAAAACATGGACATAACGATTAATTGTCCAAATATGTTAGGCAGAATTTCTTTGAATATGATAAAGAAATCTCTGGCACCCAGAGTCTTAGAGGCAAGGATAAATTCCTGCTCCTTTAATTTTAATACCTGGGCCCTGGCAATCTTACTCATACCAATCCAGCCCGTTATGGCTATTGCTAAGGTTATGGTTAGGAGTCCAGGTCTGAATACAAGTATTAACAAGGTCACAATAACAAGGGTTGGAATTCCGTTTAGGATTTCTGAAAATCTCTGCAAAACCATATCCACCTTGCCGCCAAAATAGCCGGAGATAAGCCCGTAAACCATACCAAAACACATATCTACGATTACAGCTACCAGGGCAATGTACAGGGAAATACGGGTTCCTACCCAGGTTCTGGTGAAAATATCACGTCCCAAAACGTCGGTTCCAAACCAATAGTAGACCTTTTCCAGACCGGTGGTCTTAGAAGGGTCGGATGAAATATACTTGTTTTGCTCTACAGAACCTTTAGAGGTATGCATTTTCTCCGAACCGTCAAATATTCCGATTTTTTCAAGACCGGGTACTCTTGGAGCCAGATTCTGATGGGTAATATTCTGTTCGTAATAAGTGTGACCGGTTAGGGAGGGACCAATAACGGCCATAATGATGATCAGCAGGATACCGATCATTCCAACAACGGCTCCCTTATTCTTTGTAAAGCGCTTTACAATGTCATGCCAGTAGGACTGGCTGGCATAAGCTTCATCAATTCGGGATATCTTTTCACTGCCTACAAGATCAAAATCTCCCGGCAGAAATTCTATGTCAGTATTTGTATTATTCATTGCCATCCCCCTTTACAAGTCTGATTCTGGGATCGATAACGCCATAGAGGATATCGACTACCAGCATGATTCCAATATACATTAAGCTGTAGATAAAGGTCAGAGCGACTACAACATTATAGTCATTGGACTGTATGGCAGATACTAAAAGGCTTCCGATACCGGGTATGGAAAACAGCTTTTCAATTACAAGGCTTCCTGTCATAAGACCGACTACCAGAGGTGCCAGAACGGTTATAATAGGAATCAAAGCATTTCTTAAGGCGTGGCGGAAGATAAGCCGGAAGTTGTTGATTCCCTTGCTTTCTGCAAGGAGCATATAATCGGAGCCGAGGACCTCCAGCATCTCCGTACGTGTAAACCTGGCAACGGTTGCAATGGTAAACATGCAGAGGGAAATAGTAGGTATAACTGAGGAGTCAAAAGGATTCTTGGCATCATAAAGGATAGGGAACCATTTTAAACGGAAGCCCAGACCATAGCTTAGGGCCATGGCAAATACATAAGAAGGAAGGCTTACACCTAATACAGATATAATGGTCGTTATAGTGTCATATATGGTATTGTGCTTTATAGCAGCGATTAATCCGAGTATAAGGCCTATGGCAGTTCCTATCAGAATGGCCTGACCGCCAAGTCTTAGGGAAATAGGAAGTCTGGTCTGTAAAAGGGATGTAATAGGTGTGTTTTTGGATATGGTATAGGAAACTCCGAAGTCACCGGAGAGCATTGCTTTTATGTAATTTAAGAACCTTATAAACATTGGCTTATCTAAGCCGTATTTTTTATTCAGGATTGCCTTTTGTGCAGCAGTCAGCTTTTCATCGTTAAAGGGCGAACCGGGCATAAACTGAAGCATCAGGAACAATACCAGTAAGATAACGATTAGTGTTACAATAGAAATTGCTACCCGCTTTAATATATATTTTTTCACGTAACCCACTCTCCTTACCATATACAATACATAAATGACGCTGTCACAGGTGGGTTAACACGCCTGACAGCGTCATAATATATATGGATATCTCTTTAATAGAATATTTCAATTATAATGAATTCCAATGTCCATCTCTGAAATCTGATTATTTCTTGGTTGCATCCTTATAGATACGGTTAATACCTACGGAATGGAATTCAATACCTTCAACACCGCTCTTAATCATAACGGCATCACCCTTCTGATATACAGGGAAGATAACGGCATTATCCATTGCAATCTTTTCTGCATCTTTTAAGGCATCCCATCTCTTTGCAGGATCTAAGGCAAGGTCACCCTTCTTAGCAGATTCGATAATAGCATCATAATCAGAATTGGACCAGAAACCATAGTTATTGGAGTTGCCGGTTTCCCACATATCCAGATATGTCATAGGATCTGCATAGTCAGGACCCCAACGTGTAAGGCCAAGTTCAAAGTCACCGGACTGCATTCTTTCTACACGGTTCTTCTTCGGCATAGTCTCTATCTTAATAGTAATGCCGGGAAGTGTGGTCTGAATTTCAGACTGGATAAACTGTGCAACATTCTGTGCGGATTCTGTATCTTCAACAATCATAGTGTAAGTTAATTTGTCTATACCAAGTTCTGCCTGGGCTTTTTTCCAGTAATCCAATGCTTTAGCCTTATCTGTTGACAGGTAAGTTCCGGCAGTTTCACGGAAGTCTTTTCCGTCAGGACCGGTAGCAAGGAGAGTAGGAACAGCGAAATCAGCTACGATGGAACCATCTTTTAAGATGTTGTTTACAATAGCGGATTTATCATAAGCTAAAGCCAATGCCATACGAAGATTTAAGTTCTCAAGACCTTTTACTTTCTGGTTAGGAGAGATATACCATAAGTAACCTGCCATAATGTTGTGGAATTCCGGGTCGGACTGGAACTGTTCCACCTGCTCACCGGAAAGAGTAACAACATCCAGGTCACCGTTCTGGTAGGAGAGCATTGCAGTCTGAGAATCTTTGATTACCTGATAATTAATACCGTCAAGACCTACTTTACCGGTATCCCAGTAGTCAGGATTCTTTGTTAAGGAAATTGTGGTTGCAGCGGGCTCATAAGAAGTAAGCTTAAAAGCACCGTTACTTAAGATGGTATCCGGTGAAGTAGCGTAATTGTCACCTTCCTGTGTGAAGAAAGCTTCATTTACCGGCATAAAGGAAGGGAATGCCATCAAAGATTCAAAGAAAGGAACAGGAACATCAAGCTGAACCTCTAAAGTCTTGTCATCCTTTGCTGTAACACCTAATTCGCTGACATCCTTTTTGCCTGCAATGATATCGGAAGCATTCTTGATGTTTGCAATTTCTGCGATGAAGGAATATTCACTGGCAACCTTGGGATCTACCAGTCTTCTCCAGGCAAATACGAAATCATTTGCGGTAACGGGAGTTCCGTTAGACCACTTGGCGTCTCTTAAGGTAAAAGTGTATGTAAGTCCGTCATCACTCTTTTGAACGCCTTCTGCCATTGCAAGAGCCGGAAGACCGGATGCGTCAATGGTATAAAGACCTTCGGTTGTATCTGCCAATACTTCAAAAGAAGTACCGTCTGTTGCTATCTGGGGATCCAGGGAGGCAACCTCCACGTCGAATTGAACATTTAATACATTTCCGCCGGCGGCAGTGCCGTCTGTGGATGTGCCATCATCTGTGCCTTCTGTAGCAGCAGGTGTATCGGCTCCTGCATTACTGGTCTCTGTTTCGGCATTCTTACCACCGCAGGCAGTCAAGGATAATACCAAAACAAGAGAGAAGAGTAATGCCATAAGTTTTCTCACTTTAATCACAAATGCTCCTCCTTTTTTTAAGGACAAAAAAAAGCCGCAGAAAGGAAAACCTTTCGCGACCACATTGTCTCGTAAATATTATGGCTTTATTATATTATATAAATTGTATTTGTCAACTAATTTTTGAATTTATTTGAATTTATTTGAATTTTTATTACTGTATACATAATATACAGATGAACATCCTTAAAAAAACCGATTGTCAAGTAAGTATTTTTAGAGAATTACTTATTTATATTTTGGTATTTACAATTGTATTTACGAAAAACAAAAACTAATTTTTGAACATGGAAAATAATGTATACTATAATCCAGGATATACAAAGAAAACCCGCTGAAATTTTCTATACCGATAAAACTTGTGTATTTAAAAAAACAGGGGTTTTCTTTGCAGAAACTATTTATTATTTTACGCTGTTAACAGCTCTCTTAACATAACTTGTATGAAGAACCTCATGAGCTTTGTGGCTGCCGGGTTTACCGAAATACTCGGCATAAAGCTGCTTGATAGCAGGATTCTCATGGGATTTCCTGTAAGGCATGGAGCTGTCAAGGTCATATAATACCTTGGCACGCATGGAGCGGATATCGTTAAAGTTACGGATACTTGCAGGAACCTGAGGCATACCGCCGCCGTTTACACAGCCGCCGGGGCAGCCCATGATTTCGATAAAGTGGTATTCTGCTTCACCGTTATTAACTTTAGTTAAAAGCTCTCTTGCATTGGCAAGACCGGAAGCAACTGCAACTTTTACATCCATTCCGGCTACATTATAAGTAGCTTCTTTGATGCCTTTTGTGCCTCTTACTTCTGAGAAATCAAGCTTCTTTAATTCTTCACCGGTCAATTCCTCCACAGCGGTACGAAGAGCTGCTTCCATAACACCGCCGGTAGCACCGAAGATAACGCCGGCACCTGTGGACATACCAAGAGGTGAATCGAATTCTTCATCCGGAAGGGAGAGGAAGTTAATACCTGCACGGTTTATCATTCTGGCAAGTTCTCTTACGGTAAGAGAGATATCAACGTCAGCTACGCCGGCAGCATTCTGGTCGTCTCTTCCCACTTCGAACTTCTTGGCGGTACAGGGCATGATACTTACCATTACGATATCTTTCGGATCAATGCCCATTTTCTCTGCATAGTAGGTCTTGGCAGTAGCACCGAACATCTGCTGAGGAGATTTGCAGCTTGAAAGATTCTCTGTCATATCCGGGAAATAGTGCTCACAGTATTTTACCCAGCCCGGTGAACAGGAGGTAATTAAAGGCAGCACGCCGCCATTTTGTACACGGTCAAGGAATTCATGAGCTTCTTCCATAATGGTTAAGTCAGCAGCGAAATCAGTATCAAATACTTTGGCAAAGCCAAGTCTTCTAAGAGCTGATACCATCTTGCCTTCTACGTTGGTACCGATAGGAAGGCCGAATTCTTCGCCAAGTCCTGCACGAACGGAAGGAGCTGTCTGAACGATTACATGTTTTGTGGGGTCCGCAATAGCTTTAAAAACGTCAGAGGTGTAGTCTTTTTCAGATAATGCACCGGTGGGACATACTGCGATACACTGTCCGCAGGATACGCAGCTTGTGTCGCCAAGTCCCATATCAAAGGGAGATGCAATGTTAGTTTTGAAACCACGGGCATTGGGTCCTATAACACCGATACTCTGAACTTTGTCGCAGACAGCGGAACAGCGTCTGCAAAGAATACATTTGTTATTGTCGCGGTACATATGTGCTGCGGAATAATCAATTGCATATTCGGGATTCTCTCCGTCGTAACGGCCTTCATCCTCTACTTTTAAATCCTTGCATAATTTCTGAAGCTCACAGTCACCGCTTCTTACGCAGGATAAACATTTTCTGTCATGAGTAGAAAGAATTAACTGCAGTGTCTTTTTTCTGGAGTCTAATACTTTAGGGGTATTAGTCCATACTTCCATCCCTTCATTTACGGGATATACGCAGGAAGCAACAAGGCTTCTTGCGCCTTTTACTTCAACAACACAGATACGACAGGCTCCGATTTCATTGATTTCTTTCAAGTAGCAAAGAGTAGGGATTTCAATATGCGCTAACTTTGCAGCTTCCAGAATTGTAGAGCCCTTTGGTACAGCGATTTCCATACCGTTGATTTTTATATTAAGGGTTTCCATCTTTAACCTCCTATAATTAGTAGAATGGGTTTACTGTTTGGAAATAGCGCCGAAACGGCATTTTTCCATACATGCTCCGCACTTGATACACTTGTTCTGGTGAATGATATGAGCTTCCTTCACTTTGCCTTCGATGGCGCCATTCGGACATACTCTTGCACAAAGAGTACAGCCTTTACACTTGTCGGCATCAATAACATAGGAAAGAAGAGCTTTACATACGCCGGAAGGACATTTCTTATCAACTACATGGGCAACATATTCATTCCTGAAATATTTCAGAGTAGAAAGTACGGGATTAGGAGCAGTCTGACCTAAGCCGCAAAGAGAGTTGTCTTTGATGTAGTAGCAGAGTTCCTCTAATTTATCAAGGTCTTCCAAGGTTCCCTGGCCGTTTGTAATCTTCTCAAGAATTTCGTAGAGTCTCTTGGTACCGATACGGCAAGGTGTACATTTTCCGCAGGATTCATCTACGGTAAACTCTAAGAAGAACTTTGCGATATCAACCATACAGTTGTCTTCATCCATAACGATAAGACCGCCGGAGCCCATCATGGAGCCGATGCTTATCAGGTTATCGTAGTCAATAGGGATATCATAGTGCTCTTCAGGAATACATCCGCCGGAAGGGCCGCCGGTCTGAGCAGCTTTGAATCTCTTTCCGTTAGGAATACCGCCGCCGATTTCTTCTACAACATCTCTTAAAGTTGTTCCCATAGGAATTTCTACAAGACCGGTATTCTTAATCTTACCGCCCAGAGCAAATACCTTGGTTCCTTTGGACTTTTCGGTACCCATGGAGGCAAACCACTCCGGTCCGTTTAAGATAATCTGAGGAATATTAGCATAAGTTTCTACATTATTTAATATAGTAGGTTTTCCAAATAAACCTTTCTGTGCAGGGAAAGGAGGTCTGGGACGAGGCTCGCCTCTGTTACCTTCGATAGAGGTCATAAGAGCTGTTTCTTCACCGCATACAAATGCGCCGGCACCAAGTCTTAAACCAATATCAAAACTAAAACCTGTTCCGAAGATATCATCTCCGAGCATTCCGTATTCTCTTGCCTGAGCAATAGCAATCTCAAGACGTTCAACAGCAATAGGGTATTCGGCACGTACATAGATATAACCCTGGGATGCGCCGATAGCATAACCTGCGATAGCCATGGCTTCTAATACTACATGAGGGTCACCTTCCAGAACGGAACGGTCCATGAATGCACCTGGGTCACCTTCATCTGCGTTACAGCATACATATTTCTGGTCCGCATCGTTTCCTTTGGCAAGCTTCCACTTTAATCCGGTAGGGAAACCGCCGCCGCCTCTTCCGCGAAGACCGCTGTCTAAGAGAGTCTGTATAACATCATCGGGGGTATTTTCGGTAAGAACTTTACCAAGAGCGGAGTAGCCGCCGTTTCCGATGTATTCTTCAATGTTTTCGGGGTTAATTACACCGCAGTTACGAAGAGCGATTCTGTGCTGCTTCTTATAGAAGTCGGTTTCATTTAATGACTTGATTCCTTCTTCTGTTACGGTTTCGGTATAAAGAAGGCGCTGAACAGGTCTTCCCTTTAATAGATGCTCGGATACGATCTCCGGAATGTCTTCTTCCTTTACCATGGAATAGAAACAGGCATCGGGATAAACAATCATAATGGGACCTAAAGCACAAAGACCGTGGCAGCCTGTCTGGACAACAGAAACTTCGCTTTCCAGTCCGTTTTTCTGAATTTCTTCTTGCAGAGCTTCAATTATTTTAACGCTTCCGGAGGAAGTACATCCTGTGCCGCCGCAAACTAAGATATGTGAACGAAACATGTATTATATCCTCCCTTCGGAACTGATGATGTATTTATCAACTACCTTGCCGCCGATAAGATGTTTCTCTAACACTTCCATTGCTTTCTCCGGTGTCATTTTTACATAGGTTACTTTATCTTTACCGGGTTCGAATACTTCAACGATTGGTTCATACTGGCACAGTCCGATGCATCCGGTCTGTACAACAGCGATATTTGTAAGATTTTTTTCCTGAACTGCGTCGGAAAGAGCAGTCAGTACAGGTCTTGCACCACTTGCAATACCACAGGTAGCCATACCGACTACTACTCTGGTCTGGCTGGCAGTTTCAGAGCGAAGACCAATCTGGCCTTGCATTTTTTCTCTGATGGCCTTTAACTCTTCAAGAGTTTTCATAAGAGATCCTCCTTATTTTTTTATTAAAACGTAAATAGTACTAATTGTTAGAATGTTAAAAACTTATCAAACTTTGCGAAACAAACACGGGATTGTTTTATTTTTATCAAGAGTTTAATAATTTACAATTTAAAAGTAGATGTTTCCGTTTACTTCGGCATGATTTTCTGTTAAAAAATCCTTTATAAAAGAAGCGACCTGGGGGTCTCCCAGCGGAACATCCTGAAGTATATGACGCAGCTCTCTTGTGTCCAGGACAAAGGACTTGTCATCCACTCTGTAGGTGTAGAGAAAATCAATGTCCGGGTTAAAAGCGACCAGGCTGTACATAGTACTTGTCATATCGCCTAAAGGCATTCGATCAATATGACTGAGGCGAAATACGGTTTCAATCTTAGTTCCTGCTCCCAGAGCAGAATTCAGGTGAAATTCACCCTCGCAGCTTAAGGATGCCTGTTTAAAAAATGGGATTCCAAGGCCTACCTTTCTGGTAGTTCTTGTGGTGTAAAAGGGATCCTGTGCATTTACCGCTTGTTCTTTTGTCATTCCGCAGCCGTTGTCATTTATCAATATCTTGAGGAAATCAGCACTTTGGTTGATTTCTACAGAGATTTCAATCAGACTGGCATGGGCATTTATCGAATTTTGTACAATATCTAATATGTTTAATGAAAGTTCAGTCATCATGGAACAGATTACTCGTATTTTGCTAAGATATCCTTTACATCGTCAACAGTAAGTCTTCCATATACATCACTATTAATGGTAAGTACAGGGGCCAGTCCGCAGGCACCGATACAGCGACAGGCATCTAAGGAGAACTTGCCGTCAGGTGTGCATTCGCCGCCTTCAATCTGAAGCAGCTCAGAAATCTTGTTAAAAATATCTCCGGAGCCCTTTACATAACAGGCAGTACCTAAACATACAGATACTTTATATTTTCCTTTGGGGTTTAAGGAAAACTGTGAGTAAAAGGTTGCAACTCCATATACTTTCTCAAGAGGAATATTCATCTCGTTTGATATAATAGTTTGAACCTCTATTGGTAGATAACCATAGATTTCTTGTGCTTCCTGCAGGATGGGCATTAGGGCACCTTTGTCATTTTTACGTGTATTAATGACTTTAAGAAGTTCCGTTTCCTGCTCCTTGGAACCGTTGAAGGGAACTGTTTTCATCTGGGAACTCATTCTTTAACCTCCTTGATTTTTTAGCTGTTAATTCGCTACCTGCCGAATACAAAAGTTACTGTTTCGACAAACAACATCAGTATAGCATGATATTGATAAAAAATCTACAGGTATATTAATTTTAACAAATGTTACATCTATTATTAACCGGAACTTAAGAAATTGCTGCATAATTGATAACCGTTGAAAAAAGTTAACGGCAATGGTATACTGAGGATAAATTACAACTAGACATAACTCTGTTAAAAAATAGACATATCCGGGGTATGCGGGAAAGGGGTAGCATGACTATTCATGATGTAATGGAGATATTGGGTGCGGAATTAATCTGGGGAGAAGAGTATTTAGACCGGGAGGTACATACTGCCTGCGGCTCTGATATGATGAGTGATGTTCTTGCCTTTGTGAAGGATCAATCGGTGCTGCTGACGGGGCTTTGCAATCCGCAGGTAATCAGGACTTCAGAAATGATGGATATTATCTGCATTGTATTTGTAAGGGGCAAGGTGCCGGATGAGATGATGGTCGAACTGGCAAAGGAGAGCCATATTGTGCTTCTCGGCACGAAACGCCAGATGTTCTCAGCCTGCGGAAGGCTTTACGAAAAAGGGTTAAGGGGAGGTGCATCCCATTGAGTCAGCATATAGAACTGAATTATCAGGTATCAGCAGATGATTTTACGAGAGCCGGAGAGGCTTCCAGTGACGTGAAATCCAAGTTAAAGCAGATGGGGGTCAGCCCGGAGGTCGTAAGAAAGGTTGCCATTGCCATGTATGAAGGTGAGATTAACATGGTAATCCACGCCCACGGCGGAGGAATAAAGGTCACCATATCTCCCGAAGAGATAAAGATGGTATTAAGGGATAAGGGACCTGGCATTCCGGATATTGACTTAGCGATGCAGGCCGGCTATTCCACGGCACCGGATAAAGTAAGATCCTTAGGGTTTGGAGCAGGTATGGGGCTGCCCAACATGAAGAAGTATTCGGACGAAATGGATATAGAGACAGAATTGGGGATTGGGACTACTGTGACCATGTCAGTCAGGTTGCATTAGTCGGATTGGAGTAGGTATGGATAAGTTTTTTACTGCCGTTCGCCTGCAGGAGGAATTGTGTAAGGGGTGCATCAACTGTATTAAGAGATGTCCTACGGAGGCTATCAGGGTTCGGAAAGGAAAAGCTGTCATTACGAAGGAGTTCTGCATTGACTGCGGGGAATGTATTCGCATCTGTCCCCACCATGCAAAACTGGCGGTGTATGATTCAGTCAGCATATTAAATAATTATGAGTACACGGTTGCTCTTCCGGCTCCGGCTCTATACGGGCAGTTTAATAACCTGGAAGATGTCAACATCGTATTAACGGCTTTGAAGAAATTTGGTTTTGATGATGTCTATGAGGTCAGCGGGGCGGCGGAAGTGGTTTCGGCATTATCAAGAAAATATATTGAAGAGCATGAGGAAGAGCTGCCGCTGATCAGCACGGCCTGTCCCTCTGTGGTGCGTCTGATCCGGGTGCGCTTTCCCAATCTCATTGAGCATCTTCTTCCTATTAAAGCACCGGTTGACCTGGCGGCTTCCCTGGCAAGGGAAAAGGCCATGAAGGATACGGGGCTTCCGGCGGATAAGATCGGAATAATCTTTATCTCTCCCTGTCCTGCCAAAGTAAGTGCCGTAAAAGACCCTCTCGGTTATGAAAAGAGCGACGTGGACGGCGTTCTCGCTATCAAGGATATCTATCCCAGGCTTTTAAGCCTAATGAAAGAAGTGGAAGAGAAGGAAGAGATTGAGGACCTTACCATATCCGGGAAGATCGGTATCAGCTGGGGAGGCACCGGCGGAGAAGCAGGCGGCCTTCTGACGGATAATTATCTTGCCGCCGATGGCATTGAGAATGTAATCAAGGTACTGGAAGATCTGGAGGACCAGAAGTTCTCTTCCCTGGAATTTATTGAACTGAATGCCTGTAACGGAGGCTGCGTGGGAGGAGTTCTCACCGTAGAGAATCCCTTTGTGGCTAAGGTCAAGCTAAAACGGCTCCGTAAATATATGCCTGTTGCCTGTAACCATCTGACACAAGGTGAAGTGAAGAATTGGGAATGGACAGAAGGGGTTACCTATGAGCCGGTATTTAAGCTGGGACTGGATATGGAAGAGAGTATTGCGATGTTAGCAAAGGTGGAAGAGCTTCAGGAGAAGTTCCCCGGCCTTGACTGTGGTTCCTGCGGTGCTCCCACCTGTAAAGCACTGGCGGAGGACGTGGTAAGAGGAGTTGCAAGCGAGCAGGACTGCATCCATATCTTAAGACAGTATATTCATAAAATATCCGGGGAAATCAGTAAGCTGGACAATTAATAATGGGGCTTTCATGGAGTCAGACGGTTGGCACCGGTGGTTCCAAAGGGCGGCATTTAAATGACCGGTTAGGGTTTGTCACCGGACTAAATTATAGAAAGGATCGGGGTATGACAGTAAAAGAGCTTCTTGAAAAAAATCTATTCACACTGATAAATGAGGGACAAAATTCGGATCAGGTTATCACAACGCCCTATTGCTGCGATTTATTAAGTGTTGCTATGGGAAAGGCTCCAAGCGGAGCTGTCTGGGTAACAGTAATGGCAAATGTGAATACACTGGCAGTTGCCGCATTAGCGGACGTTGCCTGTATCATTCTGGCAGAAGGGGTACTGGCAGATGAGCAGACTCTAAAGAAAGCAAAAGAACAGGGAATTACGGTACTTTCTGCAAGTGAACCGGTATTTGAAACCGCCCTGAAAGTGCAGCACTTACTAAATGCTTAACCTTTCCTATGACCTTCATATTCATTCCTGCCTGTCCCCTTGCGGAGACAATGACATGACCCCGGGTAACATTGCCGGCATGGCGGCGGTAAAGGAGCTTGATGTGATAGCGCTTACCGACCATAATACCTGCAAAAATTGCCCGCCATTTTTAAAGCAGGCGGAAAAATACGGAATTCTTGCAATTCCGGGTATGGAGCTTTGCACCAGAGAAGAGGTGCATGTACTGTGCCTTTTTGAAGAACTGGCAGATGCCATGGAATTCGATGATTATGTATACGGGCATCTGATGAAGATTAAAAATAAGGAAGCAATCTTTGGAGAACAGCTTCTTGTGAATGAAGAAGACGAGGCATATGCAAAAGAAGAATATCTGCTGATAAATGCAGCAGATATCGGATTTGATGAAGTATCTGGTCTGGTGGAACGCTTTCGGGGAATTATGATTCCCGCACACATTGATAAGACCTCTACCAGCCTGCTGTCCAATCTTGGATTTATTCCGCCCGATGCCTCCTTTACCTGTGCGGAAGTAAAGGAGGAGAAAGATGTGGATAAGCTAAAGGAGCTGCATCCCTATCTTGGTCATTGCAGGATTATCCATAATTCTGATGCCCACTATCTGGAGCATATCAGTGAGCCTGTGCATTTTCTGCCTGTAAAGGAAAAAAGCAGAAGAGAGATATTAAAAGCTCTTACGGCACTTTAAACTCTGCGGTGCATGGAGAATTCCAGCTCTTTATAAGAATCCATGTTTTCATGAATACCCCGGCTGTCTGCCTTTCCAAAGAGTTTATCCCGGTTAACAGAAGAGGTTCTGCCCGTTAAGACACTGCCCGGGCCGTTCTGGCAGCCGCCTTCACATACCATACCTTCTAAGAAATCTTCCGGAAGCTTTCCTGCCTTTAACAGCATGAGAGCTTTCTTGCATTCCAGGGCGCCGTTGCATTGTTTAACAGTGATAGACGGGTTTTCTTCCAGTTCCTTTAAGGACTGAAGAACAGAAGCTGTTACGCCGCCGGATACACAGAATTTCTTTCCGTAGATACTTCCCTGCTGGATATCGTCAGGAGCAGCGGTAAGTTCCACTTCTTTTGCGTGATACATGGCGGAGAGTTCCTCCAGAGTAAGAGCATAATCGGCACCTTCCAGAGCTATAGTATCAAGAACTTCTCCTTTTTTGGCAATACAGGGACCGATAAATACGCAGACAGCTTCGGGATTAAGAGCCTTTATCAGTCTGGCCGTGGCGGTCATAGGTGATATGGTAGTAGACATATTATCCAGGAGCTGGGGAAAATGCCTGCGTATCATCTTTACAAAGGCAGGGCAGCAGGAGGTAGTCATTTTCTTTCCTTCCTGAAAGGCCTCTGCCCATTCTTCGCTTTCGCTGGCAGCAACAAAGTCCGCACCAAGGGCAACTTCATATACACCGGCAAATCCTAATTCCTTAATCGCCTCTGACATGGAAGAGAAGGAAATGTCGGCGCCGAATTGTCCCTCCCAGGCAGGAGCCAGCATGGCATAGACCGGGCGGGGGGAGTTCAGTAAAAGGTCAATAACGTCGGTTATAAAAGAACGGTCGGAAATAGCACCGAAAGGACAGTTCTTAATGCAGGAACCGCAGTCAATACAGCGTTCCTCATTAATTACTACAATGTTGTTCTCATCCATGGTAATGGCATCTACAGGACAGCTCTTCTTACAGGGCCGCATCAGGTCTGCGATTGCATTATAGGGACAGGCCTGGGAACATTTTGAACATTCTTTGCATTTGACAGGGTCTATGTAAGCGCGGTCATGCAGCATGCTGATGGCATTAAAGTTACAGGCAGCCTGGCAGCGCTTTCCGACACATTTCTGGCAGTTTTCCGTAACGACAAAACGGGTTATAGGGCAGCCCTCGCAGGCAGAGTTTATTACCTGGACAATATTTTTGTTATCTTTTCCGGCAGAGGGGGATTTGCCTTCTGCCAAGCGGATTCTTTGACGTATGATTTCTCTTTCTTTATAGATACAGCAGCGAAAGTTTGCCTGGGGACCGGGAATTAATTCATAGGGGAGGGCATCCTTTTTCTCGTCTAACTCACCCTGAAAGGCCAGCTTTGCTACCTGGTACAGTACTTCTTGTTTTATTGCGTCAATATTGGTATCGTTTCCAAACATTTTATTAACCTCCATGTTTGTATGCTTTCTTGCTTAATAATAGTATATGTTAACTTCCTTCCCGATGGAGCTGATTGCTTCTTTCAGCTGCTCTATCAGGTGGAGACGGATACTTAGGTTAAAGGGAAGGGAAGGATTCTGGTGAGCTTCATTCATTGCTTTCCCTACAAAGAGATTTAAGACAGTACAATCCTCAATGATGTACCGGGCAACCAGAGAACCTCCGTTGTCTTTGTCAAGCTCTTCAAAAAAGTGTTCATCCACCGGGCCTTCCTTGTATTGCTTTACTAAATCCAAAGCTCTTGATAAGGTCAATACTCCTTCTGTAACAAGATCAATTCCTTCCATTTTAGCAATAGGAGGAAGGGTGGGGTCCGTATAATTCAGAGAAGTAATAAGGGGAAGTTTTAAGATGCGGGCGGCAATATTTGCGCTGGTGCCACCGCATATGATTTTCTTTCCCTGGCTTCCTATAAACTCCTGAATCAGTTTCTTGTCATCTTCCGGATTACGGGGCGGGCCGGTAAAGAGGTCAATCTTCTTGGCGGCGGTAACGCGAAGAACAGCTACGGTAGTGTCGTCTCCCGGAAGGCTGAGATACAGGTCATCGCAGGCTTTAATCAGAGTATTGGCAAGCCTTGAAGCGGAGAGGGTTTCTTTGGCGGCGGAAAGGGCATAATCCGCAACGTTATTCCAGTTCCAGCCAAAGTTCAGCAGATTTCCCACGCCGGCGTGGATCACACCGTCACTCATCAGGATAAAGCAGTCATTTTGCTCCGCCTGAAAACGGCATTCTCTTATTACTTTATTTTCTAATACACGTTCGGTAAAGGAAAGGGAGAGGACCTTGCCCTTTCGTATTACAATGCAGGAGGGATTATCAAACTCAGCCAGATATACCTGCCCATCCTGAAATACCTGGAGGATGCTAAAGGTGGAATAGGCAACCTGCCTTACCTGACAGACAGGGAGTGTCTTTGCAATGGTCTCAATACAATCATCAATGCTGGCACCGTTTAGGAACATAGTTCCTAATATCTTGGAAGTGAGAGTGGCAAGGATATTAGCCTTTACGCCGCTTCCCATGCCGTCTGCCAGAATCATGATATTGGAATCGCGGGTCTTTAGCATTTCCACCTTATCACCGCATAGCTCTTCTTTTACTTTATTTAAACTTTTATATGCTGCGTCAATACTTACATTCATATCATTACCCATACCCTTCCCTTTATCTGCCGGGACGGCTTTTATCCGGAACGTCCTGACCGTCATAGAGGATGGTGTCTCGAAGCTTTGTCAGGGTAACCTTGGTTTCTGCTGTGGTTTCTCCTAACAGTCCTGCTATTTGCTGGGCAACCATCATCTGTTTGTCGATAACCTTCTGAGCCATTTCGATGGTATCCATCTTTACCTTATAAGCCAACTGGTTTCTTTCTTCTTCTGCAGAGATATCCTGCAGAACACCAAGAACACCTTTTAGTTTCGGAATGTATACAATGTTCTGAAGAACGGTAATGCCGGGGTCTTTTAAGGTAACTTTCTTGCCGAATATAGAGTTCTTCGTATTGGCTACTTCTTCAAAATCCGTGGAATCCAGTAATTCATACAAATACATGTCAAGGGCTTTAGCCCGGGAAAGGTGAAAATACTTCTCCGCAGCAATATTAAATTCGGCTATCCGCATATCGGAATCGGCGATAATTAGGATATTTGGAGTCGTATCCAGAACAACATTAGCCATAGACTGGGCCTTTTCATGCATATAAGGAATGCACATGGTAAGCTCAGCCTTTCCCTGGTATACGGCAACGGCTTTTTCCCTGCAGCTTCGATAACCGCAGGCACCGCAGTTTAACTCATCTTCTATGGTAACCTTTCCGATCTTCTGAAGGATTGCAGTAATCTCTTCCTGGTCAGGCAGCGGGTCTTTTGGGGAACGGTCAAAGAAAGATCTGTGAAAGGATATCTCCTTAGCACGTTCAAAAAAGCTCTCATCCTTTTGGGGGACCTTAGGGATAGCTTCTTCCATATCAAGCTTAACCTTGAAGCGGGAAATAAATTCCCTGTTTAATGCGGAACCTTTGATGCAGCCGCCGCTGCAGATATCTGCCTCGATAAAGCTGCCGCTTACCTCATTCCGCTCCATGCTCTCAAAGAGTTCGATACAGTTCCTGATACCGTGAACATAGAACTTTCGGTAGGGAACACTTTCATTCAGGCTTGTGACAACGGCAGAAAGCACGCCGCTGCTGATAGGATAGAGACGGTTCACTTTGGGGTCAGGATTATCAAAGGGGGAATCGGGCAGAGTATTTATCTGTATATCTTCTTCCGCCAGCCAATCCTCAAGTTCAGTAAAATTAATGACAGCATCAATAAATCCGCTGGTTCTGGCATCGCTTTCAGCTTCCCTTTTCTTAGCAATGCAGGGGCCCAGAAAGACGATTTTTGCCTTGGGATTGATGGTTTGGCGGATTAATTTACCGTGAGCTATCATGGGGGAGTCTACCGGAGCCATATATTTGGTAAGAGAAGGGTAATATATTTCAATCAAATCATTTACACTGGGACAGCAGGTAGTAATAATGTTATCCATTTTACCCTCTGCCATGAGCTTATTATATTCTGCAGTGACAAAAGCAGCACCCTCTGCAGTTTCCCGCACCGAGGTGAAGCCAAGTTTTAGCAGGGCGGAAACTACCTGACCGGGAGTTTTGTATTTTAGTACGCCAAGGTAAGAGGGAGCGAGGGAGACGATGGTTTCGTAACCGTCCCTTATATAATCCTTGACCTTTTGCAGGTCACTGACGAAATACTTGGCGTTCTGGGGACAGGCCTCCAGGCAATGACCGCATAGAATGCATTTGTCATTCATAATCTGAGCCTGTTCGTGCTTTACTGTGATAGCCTTTACTTCACAGGTCCTTACACATTTATAGCAATTCCTGCATTTAGCTTCTTTAAAACTAATGACATTCATCCCTTTGATCCTCCCTAAGCAGGCCCTCCAGAACCTCCTGCATAAAGAACTCTCTGGTATTACCGGGATTTAAGGAATAGGATTTATCGTCCACTTTCACACAGACACCCTTCACACATTCTCCCATGCAAAAGGAGCCGGTAAGCTGTACCTGATCCTCAACTTTATATTCTTTAATCAGAGTCTCCAGTGTATGTACAATCTCTCTTGAACCCTTTAAGTGACATGAACTGCCAATACATATTGTAACTACCATTACCATATCCTCCTTACAACATACCAATCGGAAACATTGTCTTAAATTTAACAATCTCTAAAAGATTCTAGCACTTTAACCCAGAACTGTCAAAGGATAAATGAGGTTATTTTCCATAGCAATAAAATATTGTGAGATGTTCCTTGAAAACCGCTTTTAATAAAAGGAATTATAGTAAATAATGATACAGGTAAAATGAAGTGAACCTGATGACCGGTTCTGCCAGACAGTTGCAGGAGGATTTGTGCGCACACCGCGGGCATAAACGATTTTACATTGGTAATTCACCTGAACTGTGGTATAATATTTATTATTCTATAAAACAAAGGAGCCCGTAAAATGGAACTAATAACAATCCGGGAGCTGTACCGGGAAAAAGAAAAATTTATCGGAAAGGAAATCACAGTAGGCGGCTGGGTAAGGAGCATCAGAGATTCCAAAGCATTTGGGTTTATCGTACTCCATGACGGAACCTATTTTGAGACCCTTCAGATTGTATATCATGACACTATGGAGAACTTTGCAGAAGTATCCAAGTTAAATGTCGGTTCCGCCCTTGTAATAAAAGGAGAACTGGTAGCAACGCCGGATGCAAAGCAGCCTTTTGAAATTCAGGCAGTTTCTATTGAAATAGAAGGAGCTTCCGGGGCTGATTATCCTCTTCAAAAGAAGAGACACAGCCTGGAATTCCTTCGTACCATCTCTCACCTAAGACCCAGGACCAATACCTTCCAGGCGGTATTTCGTGTTCGTTCCCTGATAGCTTATGCCATTCACAAATATTTTCAGGACAGGGATTTTGTTTATGTGCATACTCCCTTAATCACCGGAAGTGATGCGGAAGGTGCCGGCGAGATGTTCCAGGTAACAACACTGGATTTAGAGAAGATACCTTTTACCCCCGAGGGCAAAGTAGACTTTAAAGAGGATTTCTTTGGCAAGGCAACAAATCTTACCGTAAGCGGCCAGTTAAACGGTGAGACCTATGCCATGGCTTTTCGTAATATCTATACTTTTGGACCTACTTTCCGTGCGGAGAATTCCAACACCACCCGCCACGCCGCAGAGTTCTGGATGATTGAGCCGGAGATTGCCTTTGCAGACTTAAAGGATGATATGGCTTTAGCAGAAGGCATGATTAAGTTCGTTATCCGCTATGTTCTGGAAAATGCACCGGAAGAGATGAAATTCTTTAATGAGTTCGTAGACAAAGGACTTCTTGATAGATTGACCCATGTTATGAATTCTGACTTTGGACATGTTACTTATACGGAAGCAATTGAACTTCTGGAAAAGAACAACGATAAGTTCGAATACAAAGTAAGCTGGGGCAGTGACCTTCAGACAGAACATGAGCGTTACTTAACAGAAGAAATCTATAAAAAGCCGGTATTCGTAACAGATTATCCGAAGGATATCAAAGCTTTCTACATGAAATTAAACGATGACAATAAGACCGTTGCAGCTATGGATTTACTTGTTCCCGGCATTGGTGAAATCATTGGAGGAAGCCAGAGAGAGGACGATTATGACAAGCTGACTGCCAGAATGGACGAGCTTGGGCTTAAGAAAGAGGATTATGACTTCTATCTGGATTTAAGAAGATATGGTTCCGCAAGACATGCAGGCTTCGGACTTGGTTTTGAGCGTTGTGTAATGTACCTTACCGGTATGGGCAATATCAGGGATGTGGTACCATTCCCCCGTACGGTAAATAACTGTGAGCTGTAGGTAAGATTTTAAAATCTGAGCAAGTGTAAGGAACCGAACAGAAAATAATATGGTGTAAGATATATAAAACAATGTGTATATTATATGCATGGATAAAGGAAGTTTACAAATACAGTTTTAAATAAATTATGAAGTTAAGAAATAACGAAAGCCGTAAAACAGAAATATATGTTTTACGGCTTTATTTTAATCAGACCTTGGTAATTGTTTTATATTATACTCATTTCAAATCCGGTATGTATTAATACCGGTCCTTTTTGGCAGAGAGAAATCCCTTCGGGAATATAGCATCTCTGTATTGATTTAAGACAAGTAACAGGAAAATTCCCAGTACACCGCAGGATAATACCTCACCGATACCTACCGTTGCCATCATGAGAGGAATCGGAAGGGTAAGCCCATATGCATAACGTAACACCCAGGGGATAATCACGGTATTGGATATAATGGGGGGCAGAGGAACGAGAAACTTATTACGCCGTAACAGATAGGAACCCGTAGCACCCAGTAAGGTTGCCAGTGTACCAAAGATAATGTCCAGCATATCGGCACCGCCTAAGAAATTACCTAAGAGGCAGCCAATGGCAAGTCCCGGAATAGCAGCCGGTGTAAAAAAGGGCAGTATGGTCAGTGCTTCCGCAATTCGTATCTGAATATTGGAAAAGCTGATAGGCTTAAATACAAAGACCAATACCACATAGATGGCAGCGATAAGCGCAGCCTGTGTGATAAAGAGTGTTTTGTTTTTCATATGGAATTCTCCTTTAGTTTTGTTTACCGTCAGGAAGGTCTCGAACTGACGTTATAATTTAATGTGCCCCAATTTTCGGGGTCTACAGCTTCTTAAGTATAACATGAAAACAGGTGTTGTCAAGTGGTGTGTTAACTTTGTCGGAATAGAAGATAGGAGAGTAAAAATTTCTGCTCCTGTTTATTGTAGGAGTGGTTTACTAATTTAGTTTTTGATATTTAGAAATTTTCTTATTGTCCTGATCGACCACAGTGATTGTTTCTATTCGCACATCTTTAAAATTGGCTATTGATGTCATAGCCATAACTTTAACGTTTTCCATTGACAATCCTTCAAACTTGCCTTTATAGGTAGAAGACATGTAATCAAAAAGACATTTCGATGCATCATCACCAGAAATCAGGTTCTTTCTAATTGCACTTTTTATAGTGTCCACACTCTCGCCAAAACCACTGGAAAGGAAATCATAAATTGGGATATTCATTGCTGCCAGAGAATAGTAGTAGATACTTGAATCATTTGAGGTGCTAATTTTATATAAGTTCTCACCAATTAAGCATAGATCAACGTCTTCTAAATTAAGAGCAGCACCAACATCCAACAAGGTTGGACAGAGAACATCTAGTTGATCGTCTGAGTAATATTGACTCAATATAAGACGCGCAGAGGCATCAAGAGGCCTTTCTTTTAGATGTAAAACACCGCTGTAGGTGTTTTCCTCTTGATACACCTCATAATAATCAATATATTTGTACCAGTCAGCAGCATATTTTTCATCGCCGGATCCGCCGAAGCTTTCATACATATAGGTTGTAAGAGCTTCTGTTATTTCCTTATTTAATACGGGACCTTGGGGACTTTCGGTGGTTTCAGCTCCGGCCTCAGATACTTCACTTGAATCCGGATCAGCAATAACTTCGGTAGGTGTTGCAGTAACAGAAGTTGCAGGAGGATTAATATTGTCCTCAACTTTGGAAGCAGGACTGTTTTTTGCACATCCCGTTAGAGTAAATAATAAAACGACTAGCAAAATTAATTTTTTCATATTGGGTGAACCTCTTTCTCGGTAGTATTTTAGATTCCATATTATAATTTGATGTTAGTTGACTACTGCAAGTCCTTACAAGTTAGGGCTTGCAAGCTCTTTGAATAATTTCATAATTCCTCCCTTTTCTATAATCCTGATTATAGTATTTATGGATTGGGTATCATAAGTCAATTCTGATACATTTAAACTTTCATAATGACTTTGTACTTAAACCCATTTCTAGAAAATAAACCCAGAATTATTATATCCGATTTTATCTATGATGCAAAGATACTAAAATACGGCTTTATTGATTATTTAAAACTAAAACAAAAGTAACTGCCGGCATAACAACATTTATAACGTTTCTCATATTATATCAATAGTATAATTAAGAATATGAGGGTTACCATGTACATTCATGTAGTCCAGCCTGGCGATACCATCTATACCATAGCAGATACCTATGGTATATCTCCTGTAAGATTAGTAATGGAAAATGATATAATGAGTCCATACAATTTAATAATAGGGGAAGCACTAGTAATTCTAATACCGAGTCAAACTTATGTTGTACAAGAGGGAGACAGCTTGGAGAGTATTGCCAAAGCACAAGGGACAGATGTAATGGAACTGCTTAGAAATAATCCTGATGTTTCAG
>JAEXGM010000155.1 GCA_023450835.1 Bacillota bacterium
ATAGTGACCTGAGCGAGAACTCTGGTTTCCGGATTCAGGGTTGTTTCCCAGAGCTGGGAGGCATCCATTTCACCAAGACCTTTGTAACGCTGAAGGTTTAGAATTTTGTTTTCTTTTATTTTACGGAACTTCTCCAGTTCAAAGTCATTGAATAAATACTCGGACTGTTTCTTTTTCTTGCTCTTTCCGGAAGTCTCGTATTCTACTTTATATAAAGGCGGCAGCCCTCGGTAAACCTTTCCTTCCAGGATAAGCTCCGGCATAAAGCGGTAGAAGAAGGTAAGGAGAAGAGTACTGATATGGGCACCATCCACGTCGGCATCGGTTAAGATAATGATTTTTCCGTAACGAAGTTTGTTAATGTCAAAGTCATCACCAATTCCGCAGCCAAAGGAAGCAATCATGGACTTGATTTCGTTATTGACCAGAATTTTCTCAAGGGAAGACTTCTCGACATTCAGAATCTTTCCGCGCAGAGGGAGCACGGCCTGAGTACGACGGTCTCTGGCGGTCTTTACAGTTCCGCCGGCAGAATCACCTTCGACAATGTATACTTCACATTCCTCTGCTTTTTTGGAAGAGCAGGAGGCCAGCTTTATTTTGGCGTCGGAGTCAGAGATTTGCTTCAGTACGGCAAGTCTTGCTTTGTCTCCGGCCTTTCTTGCATTGTAGGACTTCATGGAGTTATCGATAATTCGTTTTAGAACTTCAATATTTTTATCGAAGTAACGCTGGACTTCTGAGGAAAAGACTTCATCCACCGCACTCTTGGCATCGGTATTGCCAAGCTTTGTCTTTGTCTGTCCTTCAAATTGGGGGTCAGGGTGTTTGATGGAGATAATAACTACCAGGCCGTTTCTGATGTCCTTACCGTCCAGATTCTCATCCTTTTCTTTCAGGGTACCAAGTTCTCTGGCGTATTGGTTAATTACACGGGTAAGGGCAGTTTTAAAACCCGTTACAAGAGTACCGCCATCTACAACATTGATTCGGTTGCAATATGCATTTATCTGCTCGGTATAGGAATCCGTATATTGAAAGGCAACTTCAACTTCTACCTCACCGCTCTGGCCGCAGACATAGATGGGTTCATCGTGAAGAACGGTTGACTCACGGTTTAAGTAAGATATGAAGCTTTTTATTCCGAATTCTTCCTGATAAACTTTTTCTTCTCCTGTGGTTTCATCCAGAAAATGAATGGCAAGATTTTTATTGAGGTAAGCAACCTCTTTTAACTTCTTTTTAATCGTATCGGATTTAAATTCTATGGTTTCAAAGATAGTGTCATCGGGATAGAAGGTGACCTGGGTCCCGGTATCGCTTTTGTTACATTTACCGACAACGGGCAGCAGACCGTCCACAAGGTCCGTAACGGGATGACCTCCGTTTTTATATTCGTCCTGATAGATTTTACCGTCTTTGCGGATTTCAACTATCATGCGTTTTGAAAGAGCATTTACAACAGAGGCACCAACACCGTGAAGGCCTCCGGATACTTTATAGGCGGTTCCGCCGAACTTTCCGCCTGCATGGAGAATGGTATAAACTACTCTGGCGGTGGGTATTTTTTTAGTGGGGTGTATGTCAACAGGAACACCTCTTCCATTATCTCTCAGAGTTATTCCGCCGTCTTTTCTAAGTGTTACATTAATTTTTGTGCAAAAGCCTGCCAGATGTTCGTCTATTCCATTGTCAAGAATTTCCCATATCAGGTGGTGAAGACCCCTTGAGCCGGTGCTTCCGATGTACATACCGGGACGCTTCCTGACAGCCTCCAAACCTTCCAATACTACAATCTGACTGCCGGTATATTGTTCCATACATTTATTTCCTTTCGTAAATCGTCAATAGGCTTATTCTAACATATTTTAAGTTTAAAATCCAGCAATTTGGACTATCTTCCCACGGCAGAACCATTAAGAAAGAGAGTGAAAAGGAACCCGGACAGAGTATCAACGGCCGGATTCCTTTTCTTTTAATTGAAGCAGAGTAATTTCATTTTGCAGCATTTCCTTAAAAACATCTACCAGATTCTGGTTCTTGGAATAGAGACAGGTAGAGAAGTCTTTATCTGTTATTTCGCCGGTCAGGACTTTGCTGGAATCTACTATAAGCCGGACTTGGCGCTTTACCTGTTCCTTTGTGTGTATAATGGCACCGTCAAACCCGGCAGGGCTATCGGTAAGGATAACAACTTTCTTCTTTTCTTTTATCAGCTTATGAATATCCGGACGTATTATATCCAGGATATCGGAGGAGACACTGATATAGATGCGGCTTTCGGTTTCGTTTAAAAGGTTACGGAGCTTATTGATAATGTGCTCTTCGCCTTTAATGGTTATATAACCATCCGTTTCTTTCTTCCTTTCGGGAAGGTTTGGGATAATCCGGTCCCGGACAGCGTTTAATTTATAGATTACATTACTGCTGAATTCTTCAAAGGCAACAGCCGTATATCTGGTCACACTGCCTTCCATGACATATGCGGCCCCTTTTTCCACCAGCCCAGCCAGCGCATTGTAAGTATTGGAACGGGAAATTCCTGTAAGCTTGGCAACTTCATAGCCGGTAAGTTCACCGTTAATCTGTAATGTCATGTAAATAGTTGATTCCTGTCTGGTAAGTCCAAAGGACATAAACTGATCGATTAATTCCATGATAATATCCTTCCTGTATGATATCAGATATAAGTGTATACTTATTATTCATAAAAGTAAATAGAGCATTGAAGGGGGTTACATATTGTAATTAAGTTTCTGGTATGCTATAGTTGGGCTGTTTTATGAAAAGTCACCCATACGGAGAAAAATTAATTATGAAAACATATAAATATGATACCCATGTACACACAAAAGAAGGAAGTGCCTGCGCAGATATCAGCGGGAGCAGGCAGGCAAGGCTTTATAAAGAACTGGGATATGACGGCATTATAATAACGGACCATTTTTATAACGGCAATACGGCAGTATCCCGTAAATTGCCATGGGAACAGTGGGTAAATGGTTTTATGAAAGGTTATGAGGCGGCATATGAAGAAGGCAGGAGAATCGGACTTTCTGTCTTTTTTGGCTGGGAAGAAAGTATTAAAGGAATGGATTTTCTTGTATATGGTCTTGATAAAGAATGGCTCCTTAAAAACAGGGAGATTCTTGCTATGGATATTACAGAACACTATAATAAGATAAAGGAAGACGGCGGCTTTATTGTACATGCTCATCCTTTCCGTAAACGTTATTTGCTGGAAGATGTAAGGCCGACACCCGAGCTGGAAGATGCGGTGGAGATTATGAACGGCGGTAATAGAGAAGCTATTTATAACAACCTTGCAAGAGAATATGCATTGCAGTGGCACAAGCCTGTGACAGGAGGCTCTGACGCACATCACAAAAAAGACAGACATATAGGAATTGTTTTGGATTCACCTATCAATAGCATTCTGGAATACTGTGATGTGGTAAGGGATGGCAAAATAACAAAAATACTGGACTTTTGATAAAAATTACACATTAAATAATATTGACAAGCGGGGAATGTTGTACTATAGTGTTCCTTAAAAGAACCAATAAATCCAATAATTAAAAACAAGTGATAAAACAGCAGTTAAACCCAATAAATAATGAAAAAGAATTATTAAAATACTAACACAATATCAAGTTTTATCGGTTTTATAAAAATCATCTAAAAGAAAATTATTTAAAGAAACCACTAAGGTAAAAGTTAAGTTAAGATGCAGAAAGGAAGAGTGCAGTATGAAGACACCTTTTGTTACAAAAGAACAGCTTGAAAGCATTGTAAAAGAATATCCCACCCCTTTTCATCTATATGATGAGAAAGGAATCAGAGAGAATGCAAGAAAATTAAAGCAGGCATTTTCCTGGAATAAAGGATTTAAGGAATACTTTGCGGTGAAAGCTACTCCCAATCCCTTTATTCTTCAAATATTAAAAGAAGAAGGCTGCGGAGCGGATTGCTCTTCCATGACAGAACTGATGCTGTCGGATACCCTTGGCTTTAAGGAAAGCGATATTATGTTTTCCTCTAATACGACCCCTTCGGAAGAATTCCTGAAGGCAAAAGAGCTGAATGCAATTATAAATCTGGATGATTTTACCCATATAGATATATTAAATGAACTGACGGGTATTCCAAAGACTATCTGCTGCCGTTATAATCCCGGCGGAGTATTTACCATAAGTAATGGAATTATGGACAATCCCGGAGACGCCAAATATGGCTTTACCAAAGAACAGCTTATCGATGGCTATAAGAAGCTTATGAGTCTTGGGGCAGAAGAGTTCGGGATTCACTCTTTTCTTGCCAGCAATACGGTGACCAATGAGTATTATCCGGTGCTTGCAAAGATTCTCTTTGAACTTGCCGTAGAATTAAAGGAAAAGACTGGTGCTAAGATTAAATTCATCAATCTGTCCGGAGGTGTGGGAATTCCCTATAAACCGGATCAGGAGCCGAATGACATTCTGGCAATCGGGGAAGGAGTCAGAAAAGCTTTTGAAGAAGTACTGGTACCGGCGGGTATGGGTGACATGGAAATCTATACAGAACTGGGACGATTTATGCTTGCACCCTACGGACATCTGGTAGCAACAGCCATTCATGAAAAACACATTTACAAAGAATATATTGGTCTGGATGCCTGCGCGGTAGACCTTATGAGACCGGCTATGTACGGAGCTTACCATCATATTACCGTCATGGGAAAAGAGAACGGGCCCTGCGACCATATGTATGATATAACCGGTTCCCTCTGCGAAAATAATGATAAGTTCGCTATTGATCGTATGCTGCCGGAGATTGATAGGGGAGACCTTATTGTTATCCATGATACGGGAGCTCATGGTTATGCCATGGGATATAACTATAACGGTAAGTTAAAATCTGCAGAGCTTTTATTGCAGGAAGACGGTTCGGTAAAATTAATCAGAAGAAAAGAAAGTCCGAAGGATTATTTCAGTACCTTTGATTTTTGTGATATTTTAAAGGATATGAAATACTAAGCAAGGGTTTCTCAAAATAAATATATTTTATAAGGTGCGGGAAGAGCCTGTAACATTAATATATAATGTTACGGGCTCTTTTTGTGCTCAGAAGTCAGTAGATGGTATGAAAAAAAGATGATTTGGAGAAAGTAACAAAAGTAATCAGATATGTTTTGATTCCAGGAAAATACGCTGTCTTTAGGCGATATTGGATAAATTAATTTACATATAGTGGAATAATAGATAAAAAATATTGCATTTACTCTTAATATAATAGGTCTAGTGGCCGATAAATATTACATAGCAATTAGAAAGAATGTAAGTTAGGTGGTGAAAAGAATGCGAATCGATGCATATAACAAAATTTCACAAGTATATCAAACCAGTAATATTCAAAAAGTATCTAAGATATCCGGCGGAACGGAAAAGGATAAATTGGAAATATCCGATACGGCAAAAGATTACCAGATTGCAAAGCAGGCTATTGGACAGATTCCGGATGTTCGAGAGGATAAAGTCAATGCAATCAAGAAACAGATGCAGTCAGGCACTTATAATGTCAACATGGAAGAAGTAGCTTCCCATATTGTTGAGAAATATTTTGAGAAAACCATATAACCGGGCGTATGTATAGAAAGAGGTTAGGCTGTGGCTAGTTTAATTGAAGAATTAATCGTAACATTAGAGCAGGAATGCGAGATTTATAAGGACCTTCTTCCCGCTGCGAGGGAAAAAACACAGATAATCGTAAAGAACGACATAAAAACTCTTCAGGAAATAACGGAGAAAGAACAAATCCTGGCGGACAGGATAAATGCCCTGGAAAAGAAAAGGGAAGAAGTTATAAAAAATATAGGAGTAGTAGTCAGCAGAGATCCTAAATCAATTAATATCCGCACCGTCATACAAATGATGGAGAACCAGCCAGCTGAGAAAAACAAACTTATTGAAATCCATGATACTCTAAAAAGAACCATACAAAATCTCACAGAAATCAACAATCACAATAAATCCTTAATAGAACAGTCCCTGGAGATGATAAAATTCAATATGAATTTTATACAGAGCACAAGGGTGTCTCCTGGTAACAATAGCTATAATAAAGGAGCAGCCCAGGTGGATATGTTTTCTGCCGAGGCAGGGATGTTTGATGCAAAGCAATAAAATGCATTGCACAATAATACAAAAGCAGGTGAAATGATATGAGCTTATCAAGCAGTTTACAAGTAGGAGTTTCAGGACTTACAAGCAGCCAGAATGCGCTTAATACAACAGCACATAACCTGGCGAATGTGGGTACCAAGGGCTACACCAGACAACAGGTAGTAATGGCTGATTATGCTTACCAGAAGTGGGGAGTAAATCATATATCAACCCTTCAGACAGGGCTTGGCGTGGACATCGAAACTGTGAGACAGGTTCGTGACATGTTTTATGATAGATCTTACCGGACAGAAGTTGGCAGACAGGGCTTCTATCAGACTCAGTACGAGAGCGTGCAGGAAGTAGAGAGCATGTTCGGAGAACTGGAAGGAGTAGCTTTTCAGGACTCTCTCAGTGATTTATGGTCATCTTTACAGGAAGTGGCCAAGCAGCCGGATGCCATAGAAGTGAGAGCCACACTGGTTGAGAATGCAGAAAGTTTTCTGGAAAGAGCACAAACGATTGCGAAGCAATTAAAAGATTATCAGGTCAATTTAAATACACAGATAATGGATAAAGTTACAAGAGTGAATGAGATTGCCTCCGGCATCAGTGATTTGAATAAAAAAATCAGCCTTTTTGAAAGCAATGGAACAGAACATGCCAATGATTTAAGAGATCAGCGCAATAACCTGCTGGATGAACTTGGCGGCATAATAAATATATCCTATAAAGAAGACTCCAATGGAGTTGTGACAGTATCGGCAGAAGGAACTCCCCTTGTCACTGAAACAGAAACCTTTAAGATGGGAGTTGCAAAGGTAAGCGCATCCTCTGATTTTCTAAAGCCTGTATGGACGGCTTTTGACAAAGATGTCTACAATTTGGACGTACCCAGCAGTACAGAAAATAATAATGATATCGGTTCCCTTAAGGGATTGCTGGTTTCCAGGGGTTCTGAGTCGGCTAATTATACAGACATACCAATTAAGCCGGTAGAAGCAAATTATTCTGACCCGGCAGTTTATGCAGCAGATTTAGCAGCCTATGAGACAAAAGTTCAGGAATACAATAAAACGGTCAATACATCGGTAATAATGACAGCTCAGTCCCAGTTTGACCAGCTGATTCACGGTATAGTAACTTCAATTAATGATATCTTATGCCCTAATAAAGAAGTTACGTTAGCAGACGGAACGACTAAGGTGACGGTGCTGGATACGGACAAAGCGCCATACGGCATGGATACACCGAACTATACCCAGGGCGAGGCTTTGTTCAATAGAAAGTCTACGGACCGTTACACAGAATTTACTGATACGGATGGAACGAAATACTATGTATATAACGGAGAAGATTCCAGCGATATCTATTCTTTATTCACCACCGGTGAGCTGGAAATCAATCCTGAGATAAAAAATAATTATTCTAAACTGCCGTTAAGCTCAGCGGCTAACAATGCTGAAGTTGATATGGAAACAGCGAAGGCATTAACGAATCTGTGGAATCAGCCCTTTGCCTCACTTTCACCAAACAGTTTGGCGGTCAATACCTTTAAAGATTATTATACTAATTTTACAGGAGAGCTTGCTACAAAGGGAAATGAGTTGAATACTGCCAGCCAGAATCAGGCGATTATGGTGCAGAACATAGATGACCAGAGACAGGCGGTTATGGGAGTCTCATCAGATGAAGAATTGACTAATCTGATAAAGTATCAGCATGCATATAATGCATCTTCCCGTTTTATAACCGTAATTGATCAGATGTTAGAACACATCGTGACAAGATTGTAGAAGAGGTGAAAATATGCCATCAACATTTTTCGGATTGAACATAGGAACATCAGGATTATATACATATCAGGCTGCTTTAAATACAACATCCCATAATATATCCAATGCAGAAACTGACGGCTATACCAGACAGGTGCTCAGGCAGCAGGCGGCAAATGCGATAAGAGTTAACGGTTCCTATGGAATGGTTGGTGCAGGAGTTACAGCCACAGGCATCTCTCAGGAACGGGATGCTTACTATGACTTAAAATACCGTAAGAATAATACAGTTTATGGTCAGTATAGCGCGAAGCAATATTACATGACGGAAATTGAGAATTATTTCAATGAAGTTTCCCTGCAGGGATTCACAACTTCCTATAATTCGCTGTTTGACAGCATGCAGGAGCTTTCAAAGAATCCTTCAAGCCAGACCACCAGGACGCAGGTAGTGAACTATGCCGAGAATCTGACCAAGTATTTTAATGATATGGCTAACAGCCTGACAAGCATCCAGGAAGAATGTAATTTTGAAGTTAAGACACAGGTAGATGCTATTAATTCACTTGCTCAGCAGATAGCGGGAGTTACCAAGCAGATCAATACGCTGGAAGCGGGCGGCGGAATTGCCAATGACTTGAGAGACCAGCGAAATCTATTGGTGGATAAGTTGTCCCAAATAGTAAATGTATCAACCAGTGAAACGGTAGTAGGGCAGAATGTTGGTGTAACAAGCTATATTGTAAAGATAGAAGGGCAGACCCTCGTTAATACAAATGATTATAACACTTTGCAGGTTGTGCCAAGAGAAGAAAAAGTGAATCAGAATGATGCGGATGGACTGTATGATATTAAATGGACCAGCGGCAATAATTTCGGATTTCAAAATACCATATCGGGGTCTTATTTAAGTTCCCTGCTTCAGGTGAGAGACGGAAACAACCAGGAAATATTAAAAGGGTCATGGGATGCGGGTGCAGACACGGACCCTGCTGATAACACCATAACGATAACAAATAACAGTATTAATGATATTGCAAAGTTGAACATTCCTAAAGAGGGAACTATCACAATAAATAATCAAATTTATAATTATTCCGGATATACAGTAAGCGGAACGACAGGGAATCTGCAATATACTTTCACACTTGATAAAACTCCCAGTGTAACAACGGGTGTTCAATCGGTATCCATTGGTGAAAGCATTGATTATAAAGGAATCCCTTATTACATGTCACAATTGAATGAATTGGTACGTAATTTTGCCAGTGAATTTAACAGCATTCATAAAGACGGATATGATCTGAATGGCAATGCGGGAGTAAACTTTTTTGCTGCAGCCATGCCGGCTACCGGAGAGGATTATAATTTAGATGACAATTCAGACCCTTCTAATCCGGCGTTAGGATATCAGTATCTGACAGCTGCTAATTTCTCGGTATCTCAGGCGATTCTAAAAGACACATCAAAGGTAGTGACTTCCGATTCAAGTAACACGGCTGATACGGAGAACAGTAATATTGCTAAGAAACTTTTAGAGCTCAAAGATGATAAGACTATGTTTAAACAGGGGACTCCGGCATCGTTCTTCCAGACTCTTGTGGCAGAAGTGGGAGTTGATTCCAAGAAAGCTTCGGATAATGCGGACAATCAGAAGGATATTCTGAAAGTAATTGAGAACCAGAGATTATCGGTATCCGGTGTTGACGTTGATGAAGAGGCAATGAATCTGGTTATGTTTCAGAATGCATATAATTTATCAGCCAAGGTAATTTCGGTTATGAATGAAATATACGACAAACTCATTAATGGTACCGGAGTATAAGAATCCGGATTGCTGTGAATTTGACAGAGCTTGAATGTAAAGGGAGTGAAAATAATGCGAATAACCAATAAGATGATGACGAACAATCTGATGAACAGTATCAACAACAATAAGAATAATCTGAACGCACTGGACGAGCAATACTCCACAGGGAAAAAGATACAGAGGCCGTCAGAGGATCCCATCATTGCTGTAAGAGCACTAAAACTTAGGACCAATCTGTCAGAACTGAATCAGTTTTATGAAAAGAATATTCCGGACGCAAGATCCTGGATGGATGTAACGGAAGAAGCGATGAGAAATATGAACGAAATCGTTACAAAGATCAATAGCAGCTGCGTACAGGGTGCTACGGACTCACTCACTGCTTCTGACAGGTCTAGTATTGCAGAGACTCTGGAGGAAATGAAGAAGCAGATATATCAGGAGGGAAACACCAATTACGCAGGACGCTATGTGTTCAGCGGTTATAAGACAGATACAACTATGAGCTTTGAAGATACGACCACAAAGAATTATACAATAACACAGAGCTTTACAAGCTCCGATATTGAAGCTCTGGATAAAGTGGGGACCTATGATCCTGCCATAGAAGCGCCGGCGGTGGTAAATACACATAGAATAAGACTGGCCTACAACAATGTTGACGGTATTGTTGGAAATCAAATCACATATACGGATTCTTCAGGAACTACCCAAACAGTGACTATTACTCCGGTTTCAGCTACGGATGCGAATGCTTATGAACCGGCTGCCGGAAAGATAAACCTAATCAAAGAGACCGGTGAATTAGTTATATCAAATCAAGAGGATACTACACTGACACCGCCGTTAGATAAGATTTATGAGAGCATGAAATCAGCTTCAAATATAACAGTTCAGTACCAGAAGTCCCAGTTTGTTGAAGGCGACCTAAGGCCGGAGCACTATTTTAACTGCACCGATAATAGCGACCCGGCACATCCTGTAACCTATGTACAGGCGGATCAGCAGATTCAGTATGAAATTAACTTTAACCAGAGCCTTACAGTAAATACGCAGGGTAAAAATGCTTTTGACTACAACATTGGCAGGGACATTGATGAAATAATACAGGCAGTAAGCGATGTGGAGGCAACTGAAAAGAGCATTGCGGAAATAGAAAAGAAATTAGAAGATAAGAGCCTCTCAGATGCAGACATAGCAACATATAATACAAAGCTTCAGAATCTCAAAACAGAACTGACCCTTAAGACGAATATCATGCAGAGCAAATTCAATAAAGGGATTCAGGGAAGTACAGACGCGCAGGACAAGTTAAATTCAGCTGTAGCTGATTTGGGAACCCGTTCTGTAAGATTGGATATGACGGAGGACAGGTTGTCCAGCCAGCAAACGGATTTTGAGGATCTTATGTCTAAAAACGAGGATGCGGATATAGCGGAAACGTATATTAAATTAAATTCTGCGGAGACTATTTACAATGCATCTTTGAATGCGGCCGGAAAAGTGGTAAGGTCTAATTTGTTGGATTTCCTGTAAGGTTTCAAATTTATTTAATGTACTGGCATTGTCTATACAATTAAAGTGACCGATAGCATAGAAGGGTGAAAGGATTGTCATGTTGGTAAAAACTAAATATTTTGGTGAAATTGAGTTGAGTGATGAAAAGATAATAGAATTTCCTCAAGGAATTATGGGATTTGAGCAATATAAAAGATATACAATACTTTATGATGTGGAGGACAGCGATTTTAGCATATCATGGTTGCAAAGTGTTGAAGAAGAAAGCCTTGCACTTCCGGTTGTTAACCCTCTTATGGTAAAACCTGATTATAATCCAACCGTTGAAGATGAAGTTTTAAAACCTTTAGGCGATATAAATGAAGAAAACCTTGTTTTATTGCTTTCTTTAACAGGCGACAAGGATGTCAAAAAGACCACAGTGAATCTAAAAGCACCTTTTGTGATAAATGCAGATACAAGAACAGGATGTCAAATTATTACAGAAAATCCGGACTATCCTATAAAATATAATATATATGAAACTATTGAGCAGCTGAAGAAAAGCAAGAGGGGAGAGACGCAATGCTAGCTCTTACCAGAAAAACAAATGAATCAATAATGATAGGGAATGATGTTGAAATCTCAATTTTAGAGATTAAGGGCGACCAGGTTAAAGTTGGCATTATAGCCCCAAAATCAATCCCGATCTATCGCAAGGAGATATACATTCAAATACAGGAAGCCAATAAAGAAGCGATAGAGAGTGCAGATTCAGCAGAAAACCTGAAAGAACTTTTTAAATAAGTTAACTAATATAAAGGGATTTTAATTATTATCACACGGAGGTGGTTATATGGCAGTGACATCTATTTCAAATACCGTTGCCACGGCAGCAGATTATATGAAAGCGGATTCGGTAAGTGCTTCAGTACAGGCAGTGAATGTATCTAATCAGGCAGAATCCAAGGATGGAAATGAAACAAAGGTTACAACAAATGCATCAAGTGATGCAAAAGATGATGACGCAAAAAGCAACAAAGAGGCAAATGAAAGAAAGCTCAAGAGTATTATAGGTGATACCAATAACAAGATGAAAGATGTAAGGCGGATGTGCGAATTTTCTTATCATGCAGATGTTAACCGGGTGTCAATCAAGGTAATCAATGCAGATACGAAAGAAGTTATAAAAGAAATTCCACCGGAAAAGACCATAGAAATGATTGAAAAGATATGGGATATTGCCGGGCTTTTGGTCGATGAAAAAAGATAATGGAATTACTTTAGCATAAGTCCTGAAATACATATGGCAAGGAGGAAGAAGAATGTCAACAATAAGGATGAGCGGTATGATATCCGGTTTGGATACAGATTCTTTGGTAAAAGAATTAGTCAGTGCGCAAAAACTGAAAAACAAAAAGGTATCCGATAAGCTTACATTGTCCGAATGGAAAGAGGACAAATGGAAGGAATTGAATACGAAGCTATATAGTCTCTATACAACAAGTGTTAGTAAAATGAGATTGCAGGGAAGTTATCTTACAAAGAGCGTAACTGCCTCTGATTCTACTATTGCCAGTGTAACAGGAGGAAGTGATGCACCGGTTGGTGCCCACAAACTTTCGGTTACTTCTTTGGCAGGCTCCCAGTATGTAACCGGTGGACAGCTTGCCAGTGATACGAAAAAAACCACAACCCTTGATTCGCTGGGAATACCAAGCGGAACTAATATAACTATAAAGAACGGAAGCAATGCTGCTATCAATTATGAAGTACAATCTACAGATACGATACAGACTTTTCTGGATAAATGTAACGGAGCCGGATTAAATGCCAGCTTTGATGAAACGAATCGCAGGTTCTTTATCAGTTCAAAAGAAAGTGGAACGGGTAATGCATTCTCAATTACATCAGGAACCAACCCTTCCGAACTTACGGATCTTGGGTTGGGAGAAATCACCGGAACGGCAGATGTTTCAGCAACGGATGCTACAACTATGTCTGTAAGAATGGCAACTAATGCACAGATTACTCTGGATGGAGCCCAGATAACATCCAATTCGAATACAATAACAGCTAACGGACTCACTTTGAATTTGTTGGAAACTACGGAGAGCGGGAAGGAAGTAACCCTTAATGTTTCCAATAACACAGATGCAAACTACAAGCTGGTCAAAGATTTTATCAGTTCTTATAATAGTATCTTAAAAGAAATGAATACCCTGTATTATGCGGATTCTGCAAAGGATTATGCTCCTCTTAGCGATGATGAAAAAGAAGCTATGACTGATACACAGGTAGAACAATGGGAATCCAAAATTAAGGATTCTATACTTCGCAGAGATGATTCACTGGGTACAGTTATCAATTCCATTAAGTCTGGCATGATGAGTACTTATACGGATTCTTCAACAGGCAAGACATATTCGTTGGCGAATTTTGGAATACAAACCTCCAGTGACTACACGGAAAAAGGTCTTCTACATATTTATGGTGATTCGGATGATTCAACTTATTCCGCTCAAACAGACAAATTAAAGACTGCTTTTGCAAATGACCCGGATACAACTATTAAGGCATTGACCGGGATATTTCAAAATCTTTATAATAATCTGGCAACTAATATGAAGTCTATTCCTAATGTCAGGAGCGCCAATACTGTTTATAATGACAAGCTCCTTGATAATGAGCAGACAGATTATAAAAAACAGATAGCGACCTTGGATTCTAAACTGACAGATATGGAAAACAAATATTATAAGCAGTTTTCGGCTATGGAGACAGCTATGGCTAAGATGCAGTCACAAAGTAGTTCACTAGCCAGCCTCCTGGGGACCAATTAATGGATTTCTGGAATTACTTTTATACTGTCTAATTATGTGGTATAATGTAATATATTTAACTAGGAGGTTGAAAGATGCCGATAAATGCTGCAATGGCTTATCAAAACAATAAAGTGAATACTGCCAATCCTGCGGAATTGACCTTGATGCTTTATGAGGGGGCCATAAAATTCTGCAATATGGCTGCGATAGGTCTTGAGGAAAAGAATATAGCGAAGACAAACAATAACATAGTAAAAGCGGAAAATATAATAACACATCTTAGATCAACTCTGGATTTTAAATATCCCGTGGCGCAGGAATTCGAAAATGTTTATGCGTATGTGCAAGATGGTCTGATATCGGCTAATATAAAAAAGGATAAGGAAAAGCTTGAAGAAATCATCGGGATCATAAGGGAAATGAGAGATGCCTGGAAAGAAGTAATGAAACTGTCAAAAGAAGGTTGAAAAGAGGTCGAAGAGTGAATAACAAAGCATACATCAACATTATAAGGGATGTTTTACACAAAAAAAGCTCTTTGCTCAAAAAGTTAATAGATCTGACCGCATCACAGGATGAATGTATCTCAGCAGCAGAATTCGATTTTGAGAAGTTCGATAAGATAATAGAACAAAAAAGTGTGCTTATTGATGAAGTAAATGAGCTGGATACAGGTTTTGAACAGCTCTATAACAACTTTAAGCAGGAACTTAGCGAAAACAGAGAAAAATACAGAGAAGAAATAGTCCTATTACAGGACTTGATTGGCGCTATTACAAATGAAAGTATTAAGCTGCAGTCCATGGAAGAAAAGAATAAGACTAAAGTTGAAATGCAGCTGGTCAATGGCAGACAAAAAATAAAAAAATATCAGTTGAGCAATAAAACTGTAACAAGTTATTATAAGAATATGAACAGCCAATATAATGAGCAGTCTTATTTTTTAGACAAAAAAAAATAAAAAAAGTTATTTTTCTTCTAAAGTATTATATACTTTGTCCGATATATATTATGTATATAATGAATGAGTTATCTGTATTATGGGAGCGTACGGCCTTGATAACTACATACAACTCATTTGTTACAAAATATAGTAGCATGGATGCTACTTTAAATTCAAGGAGGAATTAAACATGGTAATTCAACATAATATGGCAGCTGCCAACACAAACAGACAGTTAGGCATCACAGGCGGACAGTTAGCAAAATCTACTGAGAAATTATCTTCCGGTTACAGAATTAACCGTGCTGGTGATGATGCAGCAGGTCTTTCTATTTCTGAAAAGATGAGAGGACAGATCAGAGGTCTTCAGCAGGCTTCTACCAATGCTCAGGATGGTATTTCCTTAATCCAGACAGCAGAAGGTGCATTAAATGAAACTCACTCCATTTTACAGAGAATGAGAGAATTAACTGTACAGGCTTCCAATGCTACTAACGTAACAGCAGACCGTCAGGCTATTGCTAAAGAAGTTAGAGCTTTAACAAGTGAAGTAACAAGAATTGGTAAGCAGACAGAATTCAATACAATGAAATTGTTAGATGGTTCTTTATCAGATAAGCATCTTCAGGTTGGCGCAAATGGAAATCAGGACATCAGACTTTCAATTGAATCAATGAAAGCTAGCGACTTAGGAATTACATCCAGTATCGCAAAGACAATTTCTGCCAGCGCTTCAGGTTATACTGCAATTACTGGCTTAATCTCTACAATTAACACAGCTATTACTAAGGTTTCCACTCAACGTTCTAAGTTAGGTGCTTTACAGAACAGATTAGAGCATACAATTGCTAATGCTGACAATACAGCAGAGAATTTACAGGCTGCAGAGTCTCGTGTTCGTGACGTTGATATGGCTAAAGAAATGGTACAATACTCCAAGAACAATATTTTACAGCAGGCTGCACAGTCTATGCTTGCACAGGCAAATCAGTCTACTCAGGGTGTTTTATCATTACTTCAATAATGTATTATCATATAAAGGTTAGCCTAGTGCTAACCTTTATATGACATAAGAAATATGTAGATGTTTTATTTTGCCTAAATATATGAACATAATATTTATGTTTGAATATTTGTGCAAAACTACAAGGAGGTTGTATGACGAATAATACTAGTGACATTGTGAGTCAACTGGAAATCGTGATAGAAAAATTACATTATCAGAAACGAAATGAAGCATACAATGTTTTGAATATGACCATTGATAAGCTTTTTTTGTTATTTGAAGAAGTTTCAAATAAAGAGACAGCAGTTGTGAAAATAACAGATATTAATAAATATCTGGTCCAGTGCCTGGAGGCAATGGAAAAGCAAGATGATATTTTGATGGCAGATATTTTGGAATATGAGATAATACCCAGATTATTAGAGTTGGGAGATTCGGTATGAGTATAGAAAAAGATAAGGATAATCTTTATGAAAAAAATATAGAGGGCTTAAAGAATTATAATATTTTTTTATATGAAGAGTTAGAGACTTATCTTGAAAAAGGCTTTGAAGAAAGCAATATAAAAATTGAAAACATTGAAACGAAAGACGGATTTATTACTTATAATATAGAGTATCATAGCAGAGAAGCTCGCCTAAATAGCTTGTATAATCAGAAAAAGGAAGCTGAAAGGTGGGCCGAGCAATATA
>JAEXGM010000272.1 GCA_023450835.1 Bacillota bacterium
TCGGATGTGAAATGTTCTTTATTTCACACTAACGGACATTTGGCCGTGAGGCCACTGGGTGTCGGATGTGAAATGTTCTTTATTTCACACTAACGGACATTTGGCCGTGAGGCCACTCAATGCCGGATGTGAAATGTTCTTTATTTCACACTAACCATCATGTGGCACGCTTTCAGGCTGCCCGTAACCTGCTGCGCACGCACGCCAATCAAAAATGAAATTGTCTTTTAAGAATTTACTTTATAATAACATAGACGGTAGAACAGGACAATAGAAAGAAAATCCATGATATTCTAACAAAATTCTCCAAACCTGTAACCTTTTTTTCTACCCTTCATACTATAGAATTAGTTTCATTTAAGAAAGTTAAATTAATCTAAAATTAAGGGAGGACGATTTTATGACAAAGCTTACGGATATATCAGTTGGAAGACACACAACAGTCCTGGAGTTAAAAGCATCTGATTTACTGAGAGAAAGAATGCTTGCACTGGGTCTTACAAGAGGGGCCAGAATTGAGGTTATACGAAGAGGTCCTTCCGGTGACCCGACGGTTTACGGTATCAGAGGAACCATGATTGCACTGCGAAGAGAAGAAGCAGAGCTAATCAGCGTTGTAGAGTAAGGGAGGAATATTATGGGTCTAACCTATCAATCGACGCAGAACAGTGCAATGACGGACCTCTATCATGTGGAGAGAAAAGAGGGGCAGTATGTCATTGCCTTGGCGGGAAACCCCAATACCGGAAAGAGCACGGTATTTAATGAGCTTACAGGACTGCATCAGCATACCGGCAACTGGCCCGGAAAGACCGTAGTCAATGCCAGAGGAGAGTTTACCCACGGGGGAAAAGAAAATATACTGGTGGATCTGCCGGGGACTTATTCTCTTTTTGCCTCTTCGGTGGAAGAGGAGGTGGCCAGAGATTTTATCTGTTTTGGCGGCTCCGATGCGGTAATTGTAGTGACAGATGCTACCTGTCTTGAGCGGAATTTAAATCTGGCGTTTCAGGTAATGGAGCTTACGACCAAGGTTGTGCTTTGTATTAATCTGATAGATGAAGCAAAAAAGAAGAAAATTTTTATAGATGGAAAAGGAATTGAAAGAGAGCTTGGCATTCCGGTAGTAATGTGTGCGGCCAGAAGCGGCATCGGCATGGAAGAACTAAAGGAAGCGGTTATTAAAGTGGCAGGCGGTGAAATAACGCCGTCTCCGAGATTGGTAGAATATAGCCCTAAGGTAGAACGGTACATCCATGAACTCCATCCCAAACTTACGGACATCAGCAGTGGGGTGCCGGTAAGGTGGCTGGCTCTTCGTGTGTTAGACGGAGATGAAAAACTCTTTCAGACAATGGCTACTCATATCGGCGGTGACCGGCTGGAAGAAACTGTGCAGGCCGCGGGGATTAATGTGGGAGAAGTACAGTTTGAGAAGAAGGTAATAAGAGACGAAATATCCGAAGCAATCTACAGTAAGATAGAAGAGCTAAAAGAAAAATACATGAAAGAGGAAAGTGCCTCCAATGAGAGAGACAGAAAAATTGATAATATAGTTACTTCCAGACGATTTGGGATACCGATTATGTTCTTGTGCCTGGCAGTAGTATTCTGGATTACCATTGCAGGAGCCAATGTTCCCTCCGCGCTTTTAGCAGAGTTTCTTTTTGGACTGGAAGATAAGCTTATACAGTTTTTTAATTTCCTCCATGTAGCTGACTGGATGACGGGTATTGTAGTTCTCGGTCTGTACCAGACATTAGCCTGGGTAGTATCTGTTATGCTCCCGCCCATGGCAATCTTTTTCCCGCTCTTTACCATTCTGGAAGACTTAGGTTTCCTGCCTAGAGTCGCCTTCAATATGGACCATCTGTTTAAGAGAGCCTGTGCCCATGGTAAGCAGTGCCTTACGATGATTATGGGATTTGGCTGCAACGCCGCAGGTATTGTATCCTGCCGTATCATTGAATCTCCAAGAGAGCGTATGATTGCCATATTAACCAATAATTTTGTTCCCTGTAACGGCAGATTTCCCACTCTTATTGCCATTGCGAGTGTATTCCTGATAACAGGTTCATCAGGAGGTATCGTACCGGCGCTGGCGGTAAGCTTTATGATTGTAATCGGAATAGGGGTTACTCTTCTGGTGTCCTTTCTGTTATCAAAGACAGTGCTAAGAGGAATTCCCTCAACCTTTACCCTGGAACTTCCCCCCTACAGAGTGCCAAAGATAGGAAGAGTACTGTATACTTCCATGATTGACAGATCGATATTTGTATTAAAGAGGGCGGTAGTTGTAGCAGCCCCTGCGGGAGCTGTAATCTGGATATTGGCTAATGTCAGTATAGGGGATGCAAGTCTTCTGACCCATATGGCAGGATTTTTTGACCCTTTTGCAAAGGCTATCGGGTTGGATGGTTTTATTCTGATGGCATTTATCTTGGGGCTTCCGGCAAATGAAATCGTACTGCCCATTCTTTTAATGGCTTATCTTGCTAACGGTTCCATGGTTGAATATGACAGCCTGAAATCGCTGCGAACGGTATTAACAGACAACGGCTGGACCTATCTTACCGCTCTGAATACCATGCTGTTCAGCCTGCTTCATTGGCCATGCGCTACCACCTTGCTGACTATCCGTAAAGAGACCGGCAGTGCAAAGTGGACGGTTGTATCAGCACTGCTGCCGACAGCCATAGCAATTCTGGTGTGTTTTACTACCACCTGTATTGCAAAACTAATATACCTGTTATTTTAAGTGTAATGAATTACTGAAACTCTAAGGGATTCTCCCAGGTATTTAACAGAAACTGTCTGTTCACACGTTCTTTTACCTGCTTAAGAAAGTCTTCCGGTCCTAATACCTTTACGACCGGTCCGAAACTTAGAATACGTATAAGCAGTTCACTTTCATCCTGCCTGTCATAATAGAGCCTGCAGATGTAACAGTCCCGCCCCTCTTCATATTCGGTCTGCTTTTCCCATGAAGCAAACTGCAGCATGCAGCGCTCCAAGGCGTTACGCTCTTTCGAAATTTCCAGAACAATGGGGGCGGTACAGGGCTTTTGACTGAAATATTTCGCGGTATTAAAATCCTTAGGGTCAGAGTTACTTAGAGGAAGTGCCTGGCATATTCGTGCAAGGTTTAAAGTAATCCTCTTAGGGTGACCATAGCGCTGAAGGCGCAAGCCCAGGAGGCGGAATTTATCATCCCGGCCGGAGTAGATAATCCGATGGGGCAGAATCTCACTCCAGGAATTTTTGCTGCCTTTATATAGAATGTGTAAGGGAGTCTTTGAAACACAGGCTTTCAGGATCGTCTTAAAATTCTGTATGTAGGTTTCATCTTCATAAGGGTCACCATCAGCGGCAGAGTCATAGATGTGGAAATCCTCTGATAAGTAGAGCGGCGTAATTTCAGAGAGGATATTTGTTAAGAGAGCTAATTCCTCTGAGGTTATAAACAGTCTTATCCGTCTATCGGATAAGAGAGCCTTCAGCCATGCCATTTCCAGACCGGTCATAGGGCGGTCAAGGGAGCCTGACGCAAGCTTGGAATAATATTTTCCGTCAAAACGTTGTTCCAGAAGGTTCCATTCTCCGGAAAAGAGTTTGGGCAGCAGGTGAAAGGCTGTGTCATAAAAGGCATTGGAATGTACCAAATTTTCCATATCACTTATTGTGATACCTTTTTCCGCTTGTTCTAATATTTTACCTACAACTGTAAAATAGCAGCCATAAATCTCTGAAAATAAGATGTTGTTAGTCCCCATATAATTCATGCATCCTTTTAATATCCCGATAAAAACGGTTAATAACTATCTGGTTGGTTCCTTCCAGCTGAAGGATTCTGCCAGTGAAGGTCTTGATCCAGGGTGCTATGTCATTGGAATCAAACATTTCTTTTGTATATAAGTAAATATTCGGTTCCAGGCGTAGAAGCTCCCCGCCATGCCCTTCTCTGGCAATCCGCTCCAGTACGTAAGTTTCAGATTTCTCTTGAATAGAGAGTTTTATGCAGACAATTTCCATACGGCTTGCTCCGTTAAAGCCTACACCCCAAACATTAGGAAGATTCTTAAGCAGGTTTTCCTGGTGTTTTTCTGCCTCTTCGCATAGCCCGATTGTTTTTACCGATTTGATATGATCTAAGCGGTAGTTGAAGAAGCGTCTACCTCTGTTTTTATATACACATAGATAGCGCCTTCCAGTAGAAGCACTGATGAATATTTTAAGCGGAATTCCATCCAGTGTAGAAATTCTGGTTCCGGATTCGTTGTAATTTAAAAATTCAATTGCCTGCCGGTTTCTGATGGCAGAAAGCAGATCAAGCAGTATTGCATCTTCCAGAGTATGAGCGGCATAGTAATGTTTAAAAGAGAAGATATTATTTACAATATTCTGGCTATCCATAATAAAGCTGCCGATTTCTCCAAAGGGTGCACTGCCCTGAAAAAACATTACCGCTTCCCGCAAGCCGGGAGCCAGTGTAAGCAGCTGTTTAAAAGTATTTCCGGACAGGCTGTAGTAAAGGGATTTCCCTGACTTTTCGGAAGCAAGCAGGCCAAGAGAAACGTATTCCCTGCATTTGCCCCGGACAGTTTGTATGTCAAAAATCTGGCTGCTTCTCTCACAAAGAAGATCTGTCAGTTCGTCTATGGCATATTTTTGGCCGTCCTTTAGTACATACAGGATATAAAAATGCAGCATAATATCATTGCTTGTAAAAGTTTTGGATTTCCAGGCGGCATAGAGTGGATTTACAGGTACTTTCGAACAATCCATGGAGATAAAGAGGTTTTTTCCGGACTTTGTATAATCCCATTTCATGTATTCGCCCACATAGCTTTCGATGCGGCGCTTTTCGTTATCATAGGTACGGGAGGATTTATGCGTAAAATCACCTCGGGATTTAAAACCGTAGATGTAAAAATCCCGCATATAGTCGCGTATCTTATCGAAATTCCGAATCAGTTCCTGAAACTCACCCATAATAAACTAACTCCTTTTGTGAATAACAAATCTTTGATTTGTTATTCCTGAATCCGTAGTTGAAAAAACATCTTTTCGTTTTTCAATCTAACTCCTTTTACATTAACAGCTTTCGCATACTTTTTTAAATGATACACAAAAAAACTTATGATAATATCATAACATAGCAAACAGATACAGACAATAAACAAAGAAAGGAAGTGATTGTATGTTTGTTATTACAGAGAAAAATGCGGGAATACCCATTAAGGTGTGGTTAAAGAGTGAGGAGAGTATAGAGAAAGGTTGTCTGGAACAGGCATATAATCTCTCCAGATTGCCTTTTTTGCATCAGTGGGTATCACTTATGCCGGATACCCACGCCGGAATGGGAATGCCAATCGGAGGAGTAATTGCTGCAAAAGATGTTATTATACCCAATGCGGTCGGGGTAGATATCGGATGCGGAATGGCATTTGCAGGCACTGATATACGGATAGAAGAGATAAAGAATATTCAGACAGGAAGCGGAAATTTGGTGCAGGCTATGGTGGGAGATATTCTAAGAAATGTGCCTACCGGTTTTAAACATCATACCCATGAGCAACCCTGTAATACTCTGGAGAGAGCCTTTGAGGAGCTTTCTAAATATGAAGAAAACGTCGAGCTGCTGGGCCAGCTGGAAGCAGGATTCTATCAGGTGGGCACTCTTGGCGGCGGTAATCATTTTATTGAGTTACAGGAGGATGACGAAGGGTATCTTGGTATTATGATACACTCCGGAAGCCGTAACTTCGGAAAACAGATATGTGATACTTTTCATCAGAAAGCCAGAGATTTGAACCAGAAATGGCACAGTCAGGTGCCTGACGAATACCGCCTCGCATTTCTGCCGATGGATACCAAAGAGGGAAGGCAGTATGTCAACTGGATGAATCTTGCATTGGATTTTGCCGAAGAAAACAGACTTCGCATGATGCTGACAGTAAAAGCAATTTTAGATAAATGGATTGGGAAGTACACTGGTATGCAGCTCGCATATACAACAGAAATCGACTGCCACCACAATTATGCGGCATTGGAAAGTCATTACGGCAGGGAAGTATGGGTCCATCGTAAAGGTGCGACAAGAGCAAACAGCGGAGAGCTTGCGGTAATTCCCGGAGCCATGGGGTCTTACAGCTATGTGGTAGAAGGACTGGGAAATGAAATGAGTTTTCATTCCTCTTCTCATGGAGCAGGAAGAAGATATTCCAGAAAAGGTGCCATGGAGAACTTCACCACAGAAGAAGTTATGGCCGACTTGCAAAGGCAAGGGGTCACATTGGGTAAGCTTAAGAAAAGTGATGTGGCTGAGGAAAGCCGCTTTGCCTATAAAGATATAGACGAAGTGATGGAAAACCAGAAAGACCTGGTAAGACCGGTAAAACGGCTGAAAACAGTCGGTGTTGTTAAAGGATAGTAGGATTGTAAGGCATAATCCTACACAAGTTTGTGCCTGCAAAATCCTCGACCCAAACTTGCGGTGCTTTGAGGAAGGCATAATTTTTTATATAATGGTATTTTGGCATAAGCCTTAATATAGATTGTCTGCTTTAGCGGAGGATTTTAATTCCTTGCGGCGCAGTAGGTTCTGACTTAGCTGTGTACCGGGCAGACATGATAAAGGCAGGGATGGCGGTTCGACTCCGCCCTTTGATGAAGTAGCTTAATGGTAAAGCACTGCAGACTGGTAGTGTCGGAGGTTCGACTCCTCCACTCTAAAAGAGTTAGCCAAGTGGTTAAGGCGAGATTTATGATCTGTGGTTCGACTCCACGCAAATGCACCTGCATGGTGCATATCATCCGGAAAGAGTGTAATTACCCGGCAGCACAGAGTTTTATGAAGCAGCACTGGTTATCTGTGCGCAGGATAAACTTCCTGTGTGCAGCAGAAATTCCGGCCTGTAGCGAGGCGGATACCGCAGCAAAAACTTTATCCCATGTTCATAAATTCTATGAAAGCCGGATAAAACGATTTGCTGCTCAAGCCTTACTCCCCACAGATTTCTGCGGGTATTTGCACGAATTCTGAATGATTCAGAAAATAAATTTGCTATGCGCCTGCGTTAAGAAGAAAGGAGTCAAGATGAAGGTTATAGTTAATGAAAATGAAAGAGGTTTTTTGTTTAAGAACGGGAAGTTTAAGAAGATGCTGATACCTGGAAAGCACAGCGTAAGTACGGTATTTGGTGAAACTTATTTTAAGACGGCCATCTACCGGATAGTGAACATAAAAGAAGTGGATATGAATGTCCTTTTGAAGGATAAGAATTTTGCAGACAGTGTGACAAAAGTAGAAGTTCCTGACTTATTCTTAGCCTTGCACTATGAAGACGGGAGAATGTTAGACACATTAAGACCCGGTACATATTATTTCTGGAAAGTATATCATGAACATACTTTTCAACTGGTTGACACAAGTACACCGGCCATAAATTTACCAAGAGAAATTATGCCCATGGTTTCAGGCAGCCTTTATACCCAGATAGCTGTCGCGGAAGGGGAAACCGGATTGCTGTTTTTTGACGGCAAGTATAAAGAACAATTATCCCCCGGTAATTACTGCTTCTGGAATTCCACGGTCAGAGTGTCCGACCAGATTGTAGATATGCGCACGCAGCAGCTGGACGTAAACAGTCAGGAAATACTGACTGCGGATAAGGTTACATTGCGGCTTAATTTTGTCTGCAGCTTTAAAATCACGGATGCAGTTGGTATCATAAATGTGCTGAAGGATTATAAGACGCAGATTTATGTTACGACGCAGCTGGCACTTAGAGAGTATGTAGGGCGGTTAAAGTTTGATGAATTGCTGGAGCAGAAGGATAGCCTGGCCGGTTTGGTCCTGGAGAAGCTAAGAGAAAAGCAAAAGAGCCTGTTTGTGGAATTTACGGATGCAGGATTAAAAGATATTATCTTACCCGGTGAAATCAGAGATATTATGAATACGGTTTTAATAGCAGAGAAAAATGCCCAGGCAAATGTTATATCCAGAAGAGAAGAAGTCGCCTCTACAAGAAGTCTTTTGAATACAGCGAAACTCATGGAGGAAAATACGACGCTGTATAAGCTGAAGGAGCTCGAGTATCTGGAAAAGATTTGTGATAAGGTCGGTAATATATCAATCGGCAGCGGGAACCTGTTAGGCCAGCTGAACGAGTTAATTAATACCAAAAGATAATTTAGACCCACGGAGTGTATAGTCCGTGGGTCTTATTATTTTCTTTTTTGTATAATTTGTAAACAAATCCACTAATTTCAGGCCTTATTTGTATTTATTTCAGTGTGCCGATATGGTATTATAAGTATTGTGGGGAAAAGTATAAAAAAGTATTCTAAAGATGAATTAGCGGAGGATAATCCCTGGATGAATTTGATGAAACTGGAATATTTTATTGAAGTTGCAAAATACAGAAGCTTTACAAAAGCCGCACAAAAATGTCATGTTGCTCAGCCGGCAATCAGTCAGCAAATTAAATCTCTGGAACAGGATCTGGGTTTCGAATTGATTGACAGAGCTTCAAAGCAGTTCAAGCTTACAGAGGCAGGGCGTGCACTTTATCAGGACGGTATAAAACTTCTGAATGACTTCACCTATACGGTTGATAAATGCAGGGATATTTCCAGGAAGTTTTCCGGGACTTTAAACATAGGAATTACCGGCTGGGATGAAGATTCCTATGTCATCGAACTGGTACATAAATTATATAAGGAATATCCGGATATCAGTGTTAATTATAAGCGGGTAAAGGTCGGTACAATTGCCGCGGATTTATTAAACCGGGAGTACGATTGTACTTTGACGGTTCCCTATGACTTCATGGATCATCCTGAGATCAGATATCAGAATTTCGCAAGATGTAAGGCGTATACCCTGGTCAATAAGAAAAATCCTCTTTCAAGAAAAGTAAGTCTGACCAAAGAAGAGATATCTTCCCAAAACTGCATCGTTTTAAATTTTATTGGGATGGAGAAGAGCAAAAAGCATTTAATTTCCTTTTTTAGTGAAAAAGGTATCTTACCCGATAAAATAACAAGTGTGGAAGATAAGGATATCATGAATATTTATGTGGGAATGAATCAGGGAATCGGCATAGTTCCGGAGATGTGCTGTGAAATCAAGGGGCTTGATATAGTAAAAATACCGGTAGAAGGTGAGCTGGAATATATTGATATGAGCGTTGTTTACAATAAAAACAATGAAAATCCTTCTCTGAAATATTTTTTAGAAGTAGCTGGCAGTGAACATAAAAATTAACATAAGATTTCAATATGAGAATATAAGAAATTTATATTAGACATCTTATCTGCCAGCACTTTAGAATGAATGATAAGACTCTCTATTTGTCTTTACTAATAGAGGTATTTCGACACAAAAGAATGCATAAGAGACGAAAGGTGGAGCCAAGCCTTATGGAAATAACAACGATATTAGGAGTTATAGTTGGTCTGATTGCGGTAATCGGAGCGATGATTTTTAAGCATATCAGTTTTACCGTATTAATAAACCCCGCAGCTTTTTTCGTAATTATTGTAGGTACTGTTGCTACCATATTAAATTCTTTTCCGGGAAGCAACCTTAAGAGTTTAGGGGCATTATTCAGGATTCTCTTTACGAAACAGAAGGGAATGAGCGAGTCAGAAATTATAAAACTGATCGTAGAATTGTCTAATGTAGCCAGAAAAGAAGGTCTGCTGGCGCTGGAAGGTAAGATAAGCGAGATAGAGGATCCTTTTATTAAGAAAGGGCTTCGTCTGGTAATAGACGGAATTGACCAGGAAGTCATTGCCGATATCCTTGATTCGGAAATTTCAGCTATGGAAGCAAGACATGAGGTAAATGCAAGTATTTTCTCGTCAGCAGGTATGTATGCGCCCACACTGGGTGTATTAGGTGCCGTATTCGGTCTGATTGCGGCCATGTCACATATAGATGATACGGCAGCCATGTCGGAGGCTATTGCGGCGGCCTTTATTGCGACTATCCTTGGTATTTTCACCGGATATGTATTGTGGAATCCCTTTGCTAAAAAGCTGAAGGTCAAGAGTCATACGGAAGCGTTACTTAAGAGTATGGCTATCGAAGGTATATTATCCCTGCAAAAGGGTGAGTCCCCTATGATGGTACAGGAAAAATTACTTTCCGTACTTCCATCCAGTAAACAGGAGGAAATTCTTCAGGAATTGAATCAGGAATAAGGAGGTACGTATTATGGCAAGAAAGAGAAAACAAAAGCATGGAGAAGAAGAGGGCGGAGAAGCATGGCTGCTCCCCTATTCAGATCTAATGACATTACTATTGGCTGTGTTTATCGTTTTGTTCGCAGTTAGTAAGATAGATCAAACGAAAGCAGAAGAGATTTCGAATTCCTTTAAATCTATGATGACTTCAAATCAGGGAATTATCTCAAAAGGAGGAAATTCCTTTGTAAAGCCAAACATCAATATAAATCCGAACAATAATTCCGGGCAGACCGGTAATACCGGAAGTGAAAATGGCGTGACCAGCGGAGATATTAGCGGAAAGACAGAAGAGGAAAACCAGGTATCTCAGGAAGAACTGGAGAAATTCCTTGGCAAGACGGAATTAAAGGACATGATAGAGCTTAAAGGGGAGCTGGATGAGATGTTTCAAGAGGCTGAGATGGAAGATACCATTTCCACGAACATTGATTTGCGCGGGCTTGTCATTACTTTGAATAATGCAATTCTTTTTGATTCGGGAAGTGCGGATATCAAACCGGAATATGCGGATTCCTTAATTAAGATAGGCGATATGATTAACAAGGTGGACAATCATATCCGTGTGGAAGGCCATACGGATAACCGCCCTATTGTAACGGCTATTTATCCGTCTAACTGGGAGCTGTCTGCTGCCAGAGCAACTAGAGTAGTTCGTTTGTTTATTTCCAAATGCAATGTTCCGCCTGAAAAGGTAGTTGCTGTTGGATATGGTGAATACAAGCCCGTAGCCAATAATTCTACGGAAGAGGGCAGGAAGAAGAACAGGCGTATTGATATCATTATCCTTAGTGAAAAGTATAATGAATTAGAAGACCAGTCGCCAGTCGGTAATGTAAATAATTAATAGGTCAGGAATATATTCTCTATAGACATAGAAAAGCACTATCACTTTTATCACGTTCCGGATTCAAGATATGATCCTGACCTGTGTAAGTAATAGTGCTTTTGTTTTAAGTAAAGGACTTCCTCACGTACTCTCTTCCTTCAAGTAAAGAAGATATTTCTCTGTACTCAATCATTTGCGCCAGAATATTTCCTATGGCAGTTGCCTCTGCCGGTCCCGTGAGTACCTTGCGGGAAGTATATTTCTCCGTAAGGCTATTCAGGTAACCGGCTTTTGAACCGCCGCCGATGATATGTATGGTGGCATAATGAGTTCCCGTGAGGGTTTCTATTTCTGTTACGGTATCCGTATAGCATTTCGCAAGGCTGTTGTAAATGACTGCCGCTATTTCACCCAAAGTTTTCGGTACCTGCTGGCCGGTCTGATGACAGAAGGTTTTTACCGTTTCCGTCATACTGTCGGGAGCCATAAAACAATTGTCATTGCAATCTACCAGGGAGGATATCTGTTCCTTTGCGGCCATTTGGCAGATTTCCTCAAAGGAGTAATTATCCCCAATTTCTTTTTTTACGGACTGAATCATCCACAGGCCCATAATATTTTTCAAATACCGAAAGCTGCCATTATAGCCGCCTTCATTGGTGAAACCGGCTCTGCTGCTGCCGATGGAAGTATTCGGTTCGGATATCTCAATACCCATAAGGGACCAAGTTCCGGAGCTGATATAGAGGGTATCTTTTGTGGTACTTGGGACAGCCATAACGGCTGATGCCGTATCATGAGAGGCAGGCATAATAACCTGGCAGTCGAATCCCAGAAGGCTTTGAAGTTCCGGCTTTAAATTCCCAACAAGAGTGCCGGGTTTTTGTATCGGTTTAAAAATATGGGCAGGAAGACCAAGCCGTTCAATCAGTTCATAATCCCAATCCCTTGTACGGGCGTTGACCAATTGGCTGGTGGTCGCTATTGTATATTCCTGCATCGCTTTGCCGGTAAGCAGATAATGATAGTAATCCGGTGTCATTAACATTGCGTCAGCCTGTTCTAAGTACCCGGCATGAGTTTCTTTTACCGCCATCAACTGATAGACAGTATTATACATTTGCTTTGGAATACCGGTTCTTTCATATAACTCATCAGGGGCAATATACCGGCTTACCACCTCATCCATGCCATCCGTCCGCTGATCTCGGTAGCCCACTGCCGGCCCGAGCTTATTACCTGCACTGTCAATCAATACAAAGTCCACGCCCCAGGTATCTATGCTGACACTAACAGGAATTTTTCCAAGCTCCGTACAGCGTCTCATACCCTTTAGAATATGCCGGAAGATCTGCTCCGTATCCCAGCAAAGCATACCATCCATCTTCTTCATGCTGTTTTCAAACCGGTATATTTCCTCCAAACAGATCTGCCCCTCTTGAATACTTCCCAGTACATGCCGCCCGCTGGAAGCTCCAATGTCAATTGCCAGGTAATACTTTTGCATGATAAATCCTCCTGCTGTGTAATCATTAATTATAAAATATACTGCGAATTTGGGCATTAGCATAAATCTGGGTAGAAGGTGCACGGCATTTTTTATATAACCACAAAATATACTGCATACTGCAAATTTGAGTGCCAGCACAAATTTGTGTATAAAAAATGCACCGCATTTTTTATACAACGCCCTTCTGCAATATGATATTTGCGTATAAAGCAGTTTCGCCGGTTGCGATAAATGCATAGGATTTTTTGGCTTCTTCATAGAAAACCTGGCGATTCAGTGTTCCTATTGCGGCCTTGCCCCTTTTATCATGTTGGGCTATGATTTCTGTATAAGTATCCCAGATAGGTGTGGCAACATGATCCCCATCCATCACTTCCATTAAAATTGCAGGATTAGCCGTATAGGTATCCAGGGGAAAGACCTGCAGGATAGCTTCCAGTATCTCGGGAACACCGTGTCCGTCCAGCCGGATAACAACACCGTTTCTTCCTATGGATTCTGTGGGGAAGTTACCGTCTGCAATAACAATTCTATCGCTATGCCCCATTTCGCAAAGTACTTTGAGCAGTTCCGGCGATAATATGGCAGGTATACCTTTTAACATAATAGCTCCCATCTGTGCCTGGCAGACTGCATGCAGTCTGCAGCGCACGTACAAATTAGGATGTTGAAAAAACGCTTTTTTGTTTCTATTCGCTGCCCTTTGGATATTTCTTGTATCCGGGGTGTCTTCCTGTTACCTGATAGCTTTCACGCATTGAGATCAGCCGGTCGATATTCTCTCTGGGTATTTCTTTTGCACCGCCTAATAAATGGGCATTCAAGCTGATTTTTGCAAAGAGCTCCAGGGTTTCCATCCGGTAATAGGCGGTCAGTAAATCAGCACCTACTGCCAATGCTCCATGGTTTTGAAGCAGCACTACATCATGGAGACCAAGATAAGGGGCGATTGCTTCGGGCACTTCATAGGTGGAGGGGGTTCCAAAAGGTGTTACCGGGATGGAACCTAAGGCGATGACTGTCTCTATCATGGAATATTCGTCCAGGGCTTTGTTTGCTACGGCATACCCTGTGGCAACAGGGGGATGTGCATGCAATACCGCTCCCACATCTTCTCTTTCCGCATAGCAGCGTAAATGCATCTTGATTTCGGAGGAAGGGCGGTAGGCACTTTCTTCCAGAAGGTTTCCGTCTTTATCGATATGTACCAGCTTATCGGCGGTAATAAAGCTTTTGCTGATGCCGGTGGGGGTTGCTAAAAAGCTGCCGTCTTCCAGCTTAACGGTTACATTTCCATCGTTTGCAGCAACCCATCCAAGCTGCCACATTTTATAACAGATGTCACAAATCTGACTCTTAATTTCATTGATGTCCATATTCTATTCTCCTATTTATATAAGGGGCCGTAAGCGGCACACGCTCTATAATCCTGACCTTCTTTATCCATACCAAAAGCGTTCCAGGCAGCCGGACGGAAGATCTTATCTTCGGGTACATTATGCATGCTTACAGGAATTCGAAGCATAGAGCACAGGGTAATTAAATCTGCTCCCACATGTCCGTAAGAGATTGCTCCGTGATTAGCTCCCCAGTTATTCATAACGTCATAAGCACTCTTAAAAGCACCTTCTCCGGTGGTTCTTGGTGCAAACCAAGTGCAGGGCCAGGTGTAATCGGTTCTCTTCCATAAAATATCGGATACTTCTTCCGGCAGTTTCACTGTGTAGCCTTCTGCAATCTGAAGCGCAGGTCCTAAGCCTTTTACAAGGTTCAAACGTATCATCGTAACCGGCATTTCTGCCTTTGTCTCAAATCTGGAAGAGTAGCCGCCTCCTCTAAAGTATCCGTTATCTGCGGCGTTCCAGGTAGTAGCCGAAAGAATCGCCTGCTGGTCTTCCTCGGTTATTTCATACCAGGGCTTAATTACCGCATTGCCTTTTTCATCCTTTGCTTCTGCGCAGGCATCCAGGCAGGCGGCACCGGAATTGATTAAATGTATAAAACCGTTACTGGCTGCGGCAACTCCGTCTATCTGATAACCGGCTGCCGCCTTGACAGCCTCGGGGCTCCAATAGGTGCGGACATCTGCAAAGATCTGCGCCCGGTTAGTTAAAAGCTTCATAAACAGCATTCCGATGCCGTTTAATACGTCGTTCTCCGTTGCCAGGATATAGGGTTCTCTGGCACCATTCCAGTCAAAGGAAGTATTTAAGAGAGCTTCCGGGAAATCACAGTTGGGATAAAAGTCCGTCCACTGTCTCTGACCCTGGAAACCGGCTGCAATTGCGTTATGTCCGGACATTTCTTCCTCACAGCCCTTTGGCAGATTCGGGTTACCGTTCATCAGGTCCTTAATGATACACATCATTTTGACTACAAATTCCCAGTCACTTTCCTTTTGTTCAGGGTTCTTTTGAACTTCGGGAGGGTTCTTATCAAAGCCTTCCTTACACTTGAGTTTAGTCCATTCCAAAGCCTTTTTATATTCTTCTTCATCGTAGATGCCTTCTGACATTCTTCTGATAATCTCGACTTCATCCACGGATTCTACTCTCATGCCAAGATATTCTTCAATAAAGGCAGGATCGATAATGGAGCCGCCAATTCCCATACAGATAGAACCAATCTGAAGGTAGGACTTGCCTCTCATGGTTGCAGCCGCAACTGCGGACCTTCCAAAGCGTAATAATTTTTCCTCAACATCCGCCGGGATAGAGGTATCCTGTGCATCCTGAACGTCATGGCCATAGATGCCAAAGGCAGGAAGACCTTTTTGTGCGTGGGTCGCCAATACGGAGGCCAGATAAACGGCTCCCGGTCTTTCCGTTCCGTTAAAACCCCATACTCCTTTTATTGTCATAGGGTCCATATCCATGGTTTCCGCACCATAGCACCAGCAGGGGGTTACGGTAAGCGTAATATCTACTCCTGCTTTTTTGAATTTATCAGCGCAGGCAGCTGCCTCAGCAACTCGGCCGATGGTCGTATCAGCAATAACGACCTTTACCGGTTCTCCGTTTGAGTACTTTAAATTATCTTCAAATAATTTGGCAGCAGACTTTGCCATATTCATTGTCTGCTCCTCCAAGGTGCCGCGCACGTTGATGTAGCCTCTTCTTCCGTCAATGGTAGGACGAATTCCGATTACAGGGTAATCTCCGATTAATCTGTTGCTTGCCATATTAAACCTCCTTTTTTTAGGAGACTTTCGCCTCCTTTTGGGAAGGATTTCTCCTCCCGTCTGATACATATCCTTATACTTACATTATAGATTGTAATAAAAGTAAATCTTGTGGTATAATGGACCAAAAATATAACAATATTCACTTAACTTTCAGGAAGGATATTTTATGAAGTATTTTGATTACAGAGAGCACCGCCAGCAGGGAACAATGGATTTACCAATGGCTTTTTATCATATAGAACCAAGCCACCCCAGATATCAGATGCCCTATCATTGGCATCCGGAATATGAAATTATTCGGATTTTGGAGGGAGACTTTCATTTGACCATAGGAAGCCAGGCCTGCCTTCTGAAAAAGGGGGATATCCTGTTCCTGCAGGATGGAGTCTTGCATGGAGGTATCCCGGAGCATTGTATTTATGAATGCCTGGTTTTTGATATGAATCTCTTTTTAAAGGGGAACCGTATCGGAGTAAAGCAAATTCAAAAAATTATTCAGCATGAAATAACCTTCTGGCAGCAGCTTCCGGGGGAAGATAAGTTTTTAAAAGACCTCCTGGATAGTCTATTTCTTGTCATGGGAGAGAAGAAAAGAGGCTATGAATTTCTGATACAGGGCTATCTGTATCAGCTTCTGGGTTTTTTGTTCCAGGAGCATCTATATGATGAAAGAGTGAATACCGCGAATTCCTCTTTGCAGCATGTGGTGCAATTCAAAAGAGTTTTAAGCTATATTGAAGAGCATTATACGGAGAATATTATTCTGGAGGACCTGGCTAAAGTGGCGGGCATGAATCCAAAATATTTCTGCCGTTTCTTTCGCGAGATGTCTTTTCGGACCCCTATTGATTATGTGAATTATTACCGGATAGAGCGGGCTTGTGAACAACTTTCCACGACTGATACCAAGATTATAGAAGTGGCGCTTAATTGCGGTTACAATGATATCAGCTATTTTATAAAGACTTTCCGCAAATACAAAGGGCTGACCCCGAAGCAGTACCTGAAAAAGGAATATTCAAAATATTTATATTTAATTTAGACTCCCTTAATTGACCGCAGAGCAGCAAAAAGAGTATTATGACAGTTAGATGGCATGATAATATGATGATATAAGCGGAATTATAAGTTGATAGTTAGTACAGATAAATAAGCGGTTTAAATAAGTGGAGGAATGTATGGGTAAGATTATTGGAATTGATTTAGGAACCACTAACAGCTGTGTGGCAGTAATAGAGGGCGGCAAGCCGGTAGTTATAAATAATGGCGAAGGGCAGAGGACAACCCCTTCAGTCGTGGCCTTTTCAAAGACCGGAGAAAGACTGGTGGGAGACACCGCCAAGCGCCAGGCAATCACCAATGGAGAAAGAACCATTGCTTCCATCAAACGTCAGATGGGAACGGAACAAAGGGTTACAATAGACGATAAGAAATATACACCCCAGGAAATCTCTGCAATGATTCTCAGCAAATTAAAAAAAGATGCGGAAAGCTACCTTGGAGAGCCGGTAACAGAAGCGGTCATTACGGTACCCGCCTACTTTAACGATGCGGGGCGGCAGGCCACCAAGGATGCCGGAAGAATCGCAGGTCTGAATGTGCTGAGAATTATAAATGAACCTACAGCCGCCGCTCTGGCCTACGGTCTTGAGAATGAAGGCGCTCAGAAGATTATGGTGTATGATCTTGGAGGCGGAACCTTTGACGTATCCCTTATTGAAATCGGAGGGGGAGTCATTGAAGTCCTTGCCACCTCCGGCGATAACAGACTGGGCGGAGATGACTTCGATGAAAAGGTGACAGATTACCTGGTCCAGGAGTTTAAAAGGTCTGAAAAGATTGATCTGTCAAAGGACAAGGTAGCTCTTGGACGAGTAAGAGAAGCAGCGGAAAAGGCCAAGAAAGAACTGTCCGCAGCTACAAGCACCAATATAAACCTGCCCTTTGTTGCAACGGACAAATCGGGACCCAGACATATGGACATTACCCTGACCCGTGCCAAATTTGATGAGCTTACCAATGGGCTGGTGGAAAGAACGGCCATACCAGTTCAGAATGCGTTGAATGATGCAGGCTTAAAGCCCGGGGATTTAAGCCGGGTCTTGCTGGTAGGAGGTTCCACCAGAATCCCCGCGGTACAGAATAAAGTCAGACAGTTAACAGGCATGGAGCCCAGCAGAAATCTCAATCCGGATGAATGCGTTGCTCTGGGAGCTGCCATACAGGGAGGTAAACTGGCAGGAGAATCCAGTCTGTCCCAAATCCTGCTTCTGGATGTGACCCCCCTTTCACTTTCAATTGAGACCATCGGAGGTGTTGCTACAAGGCTGATTGAGCGAAATTCCACAATTCCTACCAAGTACAGCCAGGTATTTACGACAGCGGGTAATTTCCAATCCTCCGTAGATATTAAGGTACTCCAGGGAGAGAGGCAGTTTGCAAAGGACAACAAGCTTATCGGCAATTTTAAACTGAATGGTATCAAACGGGCCATGAGAGGGGTTCCTCAGATCGAAGTTACCTTTGATATCGATGCCAACGGTATTTTAAAGGTATCTGCCAGGGATTTGGACTCAGGAAAAGAGCAGCATATTGTCATAACTGCCAGTTCCAATCTCTCGGAAGAAGATATTGAGAGAGCCATAATAGAAGCGGCCCAGTATGAAGGCAGTGATGAAGTAAGAAAGCAATCGGTAAATATCAGAACGGAAGCGGAAAATCTCATAGCAAGAACAGAAGCAGCACTTGCCGCCAGGAAGAAGGATGTGGACAAGGGCAAGAAAAAAGAAATAAAGATAAGCCTTGCAGAACTTAAAAAAGCGGTAAGTAAGACAAAGCTTAGTACGATAACAAAGGAAGAAGCAGATACCATACAGGCGGCAAAAGAACAGCTGGAGTATGTAGCGGCAGAATTGTTATAGAATATAATGATTTGGGCGCCGAAAGTTTTTCAAAATGGGACGGCAAATTGCTCAAAGCAGAAAGAACAAATGCACTGGTTCCAAGGCGTATTTGTTCTTTCTGCTTTGGGCAATTTGCCTGCGCCTATAGAGAAAATCTATTTGTCGGGCGAATCATATAGTTATAGTCCTAAATTGAAAAGAAGCTTCTTTGTGAAAGGTACTTTCCACATGTCACGGAAGCTTCTTTTTAATAGTTTGAATGTTTTTGCTGCGGAATTGTATAAACTCTTCTCTGATATCCTGATGGCATTGAAAGAAATCCAGCAGATCTTGAATGCTGATTAATATTTCATCGTTTAGCGTATGCTCTATTTTTTCTGTTTCTTCCAGTAAATCGTTTTTAATATTTAAAAATTTTAGAAACTCTTCTACCAGGTCGTGCCGATGTAAAAGTGCTTCTCCTTTGGTCAGACCGCTTGCTTCCAAAATAATAACACCATACTTTTCATATTTCAGAAGGCCCATCTCTGCCAGTTTCTTCACCATGCTGGTTACGGAAGGAGGTTGTACATTCAATGCCTGGGCAAGGTCTCCCGCTCTGGTGTAACCGCCATCCTTTGATAAACGGTATATCATCTCCAGATAATCTTCCGCAGAAGGGGATAAATCTTCGTGTTCTGTTCTTAAATACTCCCGAAAGGTATAAAACTCCTGATCTGACATGGCATATTTCCTATAGTTCTTTGTTCATTATATGCCATAAGCAAAGAAGTAAGACATGAGAACTAATGTAAAACATGAAATGGTGTGTTATACTTTTATCAGAACGTGGAATAAGAGGGAGATTCTCTGTAAACAGTGAGAATCAATATTTCGGGCGTCTTTATAATCTGAAAGGCAGGAGGCAGAACAAATGGGAATAGACAGACTGACAGGTAAGGACTTTAGGGGGTATATCTTAATTAACAGGGAAGGTCAGAATATTTTCGAAAAAGCATATGGATATGCGGATTTACCCAATGAGATTCCCAATGAAGCTAATACGAAGTTTGCCACTGCATCTGCGGGTAAAGTATTTGTAGGAGTAGCAATCCTGCAATTAGTGGAAAAAGGGAGACTGCATTTGGAGGATACTATCGGAAACCTCCTTGACTTTGATTTGAAGCAAATCGATCCTGCAATTACGGTAGAAGAACTTCTGACCCATACCTCAGGAATACCGGATTACTTTGATGAGAGTGTGATGGAAGAATACGAGGAGCTCTGGACAGACTTTCCGAACTATAAAATCCGTTCCAATAAAGACCTGCTTCCCTTATTTATTGATAAACCTATGATGTACCCAAGGGGCAGCAAGTTCCAATACAATAATACAGGCTTTGTTGTGCTGGCTCTGATAATTGAAAAAATAACGGGAAGTGCATTTGATGAATATATAAAACAGAATATTTTTGAGCCCTGTAAGATGAGTGACAGCGGATATTATGAGCTGGACAGGCTTCCTGCGAAATGTGCGGTCAACTACATTTATGACGAAGAACATAAGAACTACCGCACCAATATTTTCAGTGTGGACGCCAAGGGTACCGGTGCGGGCGGAGCATTTATAACCGTTAACGATATAAGATTATTCTGGGAGAATCTATTGTCCGGTAAATTGCTTTCAAAAGATATGGTTTCCGATATGCTTTCAAATCATAGCAAAGCAGAGGAATGTTATGGCTATGGAATCTGGCTTAAGAAGCATGGGGATGGTTTTATTCCTTATTTTCAGGGCAGTGATCCGGGCGTTAGTTTTCTGTCCAGTTATAATCTTCAAAAAGAGCTGCTGATAGTTTTGGTAAGCAACTACGGAGATAATGTATGGAAGCTGCATAAGACTATCAATGAATACTATGAAAATGAGTAATGGGAAGGTTGCAGCGGCAATTTGGACATGCTATACTTTAAATACAATAACAAAACAGGAGACAAGGTATGATTTTATTAAAGGATATATGTGTCGGCATTCATATGCCTGAAGAAGTGACAGATACGGTATTAGGACTTGAAAAAGAGCTGGATTTAAAAGCACTTGCACCGTCTGTTTCGAAGCTTTACCACCGCCCTTTATGGGAGGAAGGTCTTGCGGAACTGCGCACCGCCTTCGGTGAGGACAAAAATGGGCTTAAGATGCTTACCTGCATGCTTCTGATGGGTCTTGATGTTTATGAAAAATATAAAGAAAAGGGCATTGATGAGAAGGTCTTCTATGATACCTTTGCCTGCTTTTCCAGATTTGTAAAAGAACATCTGGCAAGCTACGGTTCCTATGGATTTGACAGGGAGTGGTGGACGCCCAGACAGCTTTCCATGGAAGAATTCCGTCTTGGGGAACTGGAATTTGAAGTAGAGAAGTGGAAGGAGGAGGACGTAATCAGTGTGCATATTCCTTCCGATGCCGTAATCACAAGAGAGAATTGTGTGGCTTCCTATGCCTGGTCAAAGAAGTTCTTTAAAGAATTCTATCCGAACTTTCATTATAAATATTATATCTGCGACTCCTGGATGCTCTCTCCCGGCCTGCCCGATGTCTTACCGGCGGATTCCAGAATTGTAACCTTCCAGAAGGACTTTACCATTACGGAATGGGAGAAGGAGAATCCCTCTTATCTGGAGTGGGTATATAAGAATCCCGATCTGACGCTGGAGGAACTGCCGGAGAATACGTCGCTTCAGAGGAATATTAAGAGGTACTTAAAAGAAGGCGGCAAGATTGGGACGGCTTTTGGATATATCAGGGCAGATGCGGAAATTAAGTAGTTTTATTAGTAAGACGGGGGTCTTTGGGAACGGACGATGATGCTGAAGGATAGTTATTGATTTTCTTGTTCAGGATTTCCGATTCCACT
>JAEXGM010000278.1 GCA_023450835.1 Bacillota bacterium
TGCCAAAGACGAAGCAGTGAAAATGATGTTGAGATCTGAAACTCTAATAAATATGGTGCTGCCGAATTATCTTTAGGAAAACAATAGTTCTGGCTATTATTAAAAAATTCAACTTTCAACTTTTCTATAAAGCGAATATTACCGTAATCACCCAATAAAGCATCCAGGTATGCTCCTTTTTCTTCGAAAAGCAGGAGTAAATCACGTGGTTTTGTATCAGCGGACTCTGTGTTTTTCAATTTCTCACGGATAAAATCCAATACATTGTTTTCAACGAAACTAAGCAAATCATAAACATCGGTAAAATACTGATAAAAGGTACTTCGGTTATATCCGGACTTGTTTGCAAGTTCCTGCACTGTGATTTTCTCTATCGGTTTTTGGCAATATAGTTCACAAAAGACGCTGATAAATGATTGTCTTGTTTTTTCTGTTATTTCGGGCTGCTTTTTCATCTCTTGCCCCTTTCTCAAGTAAAATATAATCCTACAAGTGAAATAAATCTGTTGGTTGATTAACTAAAAATAAAATTATATAATTGTATTATACAACACGTTGTCTTATAGTCAAGGCATAAGGAGAATAAGTTTGTAGTTCCTTTCAAACTATTTATTAAAGCAGTAACGCAGGCAGGTCTGCGTTATGCAGGAGGTATAAGAATGAAAATAGCCGTCAGGTACCAGTCCATAGGGGGCAATACAAAATCAGTAGCGGAAGCTATTGCAGGTAAAGCAGGTGTCAAGGCAGAGCCGATAACGGTACCGCTTAATGAGCCGGTTGACTTTTTGTTTATCGGCGGTGGTGTTTACCAGTATGGTTTAGACGATTCCCTTAAAAATTATTTGAAAAATTTAGACGCTGCAACCGTTAAAGCCGTAGCCGCTTTTTCCACCGCCGGGGTTATGGACGGAGCAAAAAGAATAGCTTCTATCGTTAAAGAGAAAGGGATACCTGTGCATGCAAAAACCCTGCCTATGAAACTCGGTGTACGCAATCATGGCACATTTGTCCATAAAGGATTTATCGACTTGACCGACAAAGAGCTTGCCGCTGTTAATGACTTCGTAGAGAAAGTGATTGGATAACGGCTTTTGCATAGCGACAACAATTTAATACTGCCATAAGGTCACGGTTAATCAATAATCAATCGTGGCCCTGTTAAGGGTATTATGCTCTAGTCGTCATAAGTCAAACAGTAGAAGTTTGGAATCATTTTACTTATAAAATATATTAATTTTAGCAGTTTTCTAAGTGTCTCTATTACTGATTGATTTTTTCAGTCTCTTTCTTATATTCTTAATAATCCTTCCTTTTTAGCCATTAGAAGCCATTAAGAAATCTATAATCGTTAATTTATAGTATACAAAAGGCGGCCTATTGCAATAACCAGATAATTAGGGCTGTGTTCCTTGGGGATTCTATTGAAGGGCTCCTAATGACACTTAAATGCCAGAAACTATGACTAGAGAAAATGATACCATTGTTCGAAGCTCTCATCGCTCCACCATAAAAACAGTCACAGCGAGTTTGGTATCATTTTCTCTTCCAGGAATAGTTTCTGGCATTTTAGTGGAATTTGGAGTCCTGAACGAGAACCCCCAAGGAACACAGTCCTAATTATCGTCCATTCCCACAGCCCCCATTTATATCATAATATAACGCAACAAAAAAGTTTATACTTGTAACCACCCCCAAATTTTGCTATACTACTCTTGGATGATGTTCCTTCACAAGGAGAGATGTGAAAGGAGCCTAATGTTTAGTAAAGTCTTTAGCGGAGCTGTTCATGGAATCGAGAGCAGGATTGTCACGGTGGAAGCAGATATCAGTGACGGACTGCCTGTTTTTGATTTGGTAGGGTACCTTGGCTCGGAGGTACGGGAAGCCAGAGAGCGGGTTCGTATTTCTTTGAAGAATTCCGGTTATCGTTTACCGGCAAAACGAATAACCATCAATCTGTCGCCGGCTGATATGCGCAAGGAAGGCACGGCCTTTGATCTGCCAATTGCGGTTTCTGTTCTTGCTTCACTTGGATTTATAACAGAAGAAAGTCTTGATAGTACCCTTTTTATTGGAGAATTAAGTTTAAACGGTGAGATAAAGAAAGTCAACGGAGTCCTGCCCATTGTGTACATGGCCTATGAACAGGGCTTTAAAAAGTGCGTTGTTCCGGCTTGTAACGTCAGAGAGGGTGCGGTGGTTCAGGGAATTGAAGTATATGGCGCAGATAGTCTGACGCAGCTGGCAGGTTATTTAAGTGGAACTGTTTCCATGGAGCCCTGTGTACTGCGGCAGGAAGAATATGCACCTGCAAAAGAACCATATGAGGTTGATTTTTCTGATATTGCCGGCCAGAAATTAGCAAAGCGTGCAATTGAAATTGCAGCCTGCGGAATGCATAATATACTTTTAATCGGCCCGCCGGGTTCCGGGAAAACTATGCTTGCAAGAAGGATTCCCACTATATTGCCGGAACTGTCTTTTGAAGAAAGTTTGGAAATATCAAAAATATACAGTGTATCAGGTCTTCTGAATAATAATCAGTCTTTGATTCTTAACAGACCATTTCGGTCACCACATCATACAATTACCACAACAGCTTTAACAGGAGGAGGGAGATTCCCCATGCCGGGGGAAATCAGCCTTTCTCATCTGGGAGTATTATTTTTGGATGAATTTCCGGAATTTAACCGCGGTACTATTGAAATATTAAGGCAGCCGCTGGAAGAGAATGAGATAACTATAACCAGGCTAAACGGAACTTATCGGTATCCGGCTAATCTGATGTTGTGCGCTGCCATGAATCCTTGCAATTGCGGGTATTACCCTGACAGAAATAAATGTACCTGTTCTCTGTCACAGGTAAAACATTACTTAGGTAAAATCAGCCGCCCCCTCTTAGACAGAATTGATATCAGCATTGAGGTACCGCAGACAGATTATAAGGAGTTGAATAAAAAGGCAGGAAGCAGAAGTTCAGCAGAAGGAACTTCTGCTGAAGAAATTTCAGGAGAA
>JAEXGM010000028.1 GCA_023450835.1 Bacillota bacterium
TACCGAAATAAGTTCCCAGTTTCCGGATAAGAACATCTGGCTGTACACAGGCTTTTCCTGGGAGGAAATTAAGTACCTCCCTCTTATGGAGAAACTGGACGTTCTTGTGGATGGAAGATTTATAGAATCCCTCAAAGATACAAAGCTTTACTGGAGAGGCAGCAGCAACCAGAAAGTCATTAATGTAAAAGAATCACTGGCCCAAAATACAGTGGTCACTATTGTCTAGAAAAATGAAAGGGCTGTCGCAAAATAAATTTTTCATACAAAATATTGGTGCTGACCAAGTATCTATGAACCATATCTTGTTGAATTTTTGTATTTTGCGACGGTCTCTTAGTTTATTACTACCAAGACCAGCATCCCCTAAACTTAAAAATGCTGCCGATATGTGTATCGCTATAATAACTAAATATGTAGTATAATCCTCACTTTACTAAATGCATTAATTTCTACTTCTCTTCCAATCTCCCTCCTACCGTAACAATGATATTACAGACGAAGCGATGAAGTTAATAAAAATCAATACTATACCCGCTAAGACCGCAAGCTGTATTCTTGCAAAAAGAATCAGATTTCGAATAGCAGCCTTTGAATTATCATACTTTGACATATAATAACAGCCCTCTTTTTTCGTATATAGAACAACACCTCCTCTTTCGTAATATTGTCCCACCTTCATCTTTCTATATTCATTTAAATTAACCTGCAGCATCCCATTATACCGTCGGTCCTCTGTTTCCACATAAAACATAGGCACAGGTTCATATTCATGGTCAACCATCGGCATTGCCTTCTGCAAAATCTTAAATCTGTAAGGCCCCAAGTACTCCAAATGCTTCTTTCTGCAAGTACGTACCATCTTTAACACAAGATACTTCCAGTTATACTGAATAATTTCTTACCCCTCCTCCGTAAAATCCAATCCCCAATTACCATCAATTATCAGTCTTAATGTTTGTAAGAAATAGTTCCCTATCATTTGAGTAAATATTTTACTTATCATACTATAACTTCCTCAAAATATCAATATTTCAAGCCATACACTCATAATGAAGTCTAAAATATTTTTCTCCTTCGATTAACAGAAAAAAATACATAACAAAAAATATGCCGCATCAAATGTAAAATTCAAATACAGCATGTCTTTGTTATGTATTTTTGAAGTTCAATAAACAACTGTTTATAATCTATAATTATAATCCAACCATCAAAAGCTCTGTTTCAATATACATACAGGCAATTTACACAAAGCAGAAAGACTCATGCGCCTTGGAACCAGCGCATGAGTCTTTCTGCTTTGTGTAAATTGCCGTCCGTCTGAAAAAAACTAACTTTTTGAGCTCAATCACATATATAGTCCAAATGCTTTGGCAACCCATTTACCATAACCGGCATCACCTCACCCATAATTAACGGTCTGGCATAACGAATAAACTCTTCCTTCATTCCGTCATCCCCTTCGTTAATCCAGCTTACAGGAACCTTTTTCTCCATATTCGCTATCTGCTTGATATTGTGGGTCTCATAAGTACAAAGGTAAGGAGAATCCGATACTCTTCTGATGACAGCCATTTCTCCGGTTACGCCCTTTGCTGCAGCCATAACACCTCTTCTGCCAACCTCAAAAGCTTCTTCAATATCCGTGTGAGATGCTATATGGGAAGCACATCTTTGCAAGGTATTAAGCTCTACGGCCCTTGTCTTACAGCCAAGTTCCTTCTTTACCAACGCAGACAGATAAGCTCCTGCGCCTGTTAACATGGTGTGTCCGAACTCATCCACATAGAAATCTTTATCCGAAAGTTCACAGACGAATCTTCCATCCGCCAGATGGATTCCTTCCGAAACAGCAATAACAAGGGATTGTTTTTTCTCTTGCAGCGCCGCAATATCCTTTAAAAATACTTCTTTATCAAAGTTCTTTTCCGGAAGATAAATGCGGTCCGCACCTTCACAGTCATTTCCCTTTGCCAGGACAGCCGCAGCCGTTAACCAGCCCGCATGTCTTCCCATAATTTCTATAATAGTCAGATTCTTCTGATTATACACCAGACTGTCTCTGATAATTTCCTTGGTGGCAGCGGCTATAAACTTAGCGGCACTTCCATATCCGGGTGTATGGTCCGTTATCTCAAGGTCATTGTCTATGGTCTTGGGAATTCCGATAAAACGAATGGTACTTCCCTTGAGTTCGCCATATTCTGAAAGCTTTCTTATTGTATCCATAGAATCATTGCCGCCGATATAGAAAAAAGCAGCGATGTTCTGTTCCTTTAATATTTCAAATAATCTCTCATAATCTTTTGGATCCTTCTTATAATCCGGCAGCTTGTAACGACAGGACCCAAGATAGGCCGCTGGTGTTCTCTTTAGCAGCTCCAAATCCAAATCACAGGTTATCTTTTCCGACAGATCAACCAGTTTCCCTTCTAAAAGTCCCTGGATTCCGTGAAGCATTCCGAGTACCTTTCCGGCTCCCAGTTCTCTTCCTCCCTGATAAACGCCTGCAAGGCTGGAATTGATAGCTGCCGTGGGACCGCCTGATTGTCCTACAATGATATTACCTGTTATCTTCTCTGAATGCATTATACTAATCCTCCATGTTGCCAACGCGTGCAAATATAACCTGTCATCTGACTCCGCAGTCAAAGATATCATCCCATAGAAGATATGTCAATACGAAAAGCCAAATTTCGACATTATCCATTGACTAAACTAATTCTTACCTAATTTTGCTTTTCGTAGATAATATTACTTAAAGCCGCAAAGTCCGATAAAGTAAGAGCCTCTCCCCTGATACTCGGAGATAAGTTAAGTTCCGTAATAGCCTCTGTAATCAGTTCTTTGGAAAGCTTTATTTCTGCGTTATTATTAAGGCCGTTGGCAAGGGTCTTTCGCCTTTGATTAAAAGATGCCCGAATCAATTTAAATAAAAGATCTTCATCTTTGATAGACACCGGGTTTTCCTCATGAAGCGTAAGTCTGATTACCGCAGAACCAACATTAGGTCTTGGCATAAAACAATTCGGCGGTACGTTGGCCGCAATATAGGGTTTGGCATAATACTGAACCGCTAAGGACAACGCTCCGTAATCCTTGCTGCCGGGACCTGACTGCATCCTGTCTGCAACCTCTTTTTGTACCATAACCGTTATGTTCGCAACGGGAACATGGGCTTCAAAAAGCCCCATAATAATTGGTGTTGTTATATAATAGGGCAGATTTGCCACTATCTTAATAGGCCTTCCGCCATTTCTTTCCTGTACCAGCTTGTTTAAATCCACTTTTAAGATATCTTCATTTAAGATAGTAACATTCTCATAGGCCGAAAGAGTATCTTCTAAGATAGGAATAAGATTCTTATCAATCTCCACCGCAACCACTTCCCTGGCCGCTTCACACAGGTATTGGGTAAGGGTTCCGATTCCCGGTCCGATCTCAACTACCAGATCTTCCTTTGTTACCTCCGCTGCTTTTATGATCTTCTCTAAAACATGGGTATCAATCAAAAAATTCTGCCCGTATTTCTTCTGAAAAATAAAGTGATATTTATTTAGTATTTCAATTGTTTCCTTTGGATTTCCCAGATTCGCCATCCATTCTTCCTTTCTGCATTTGCTTCCGGCATTACTTCTTATATCCCAGAAAGCACTTTTCTCTATCCTTTATCTCAAACACCCGAATGATTTATTACTTTTTGTCCATACGATATACTGTTCTGGCATTTTGCTCCGTAACAGCAAGGACGGTTTCATAGTCCAGGCCCTTTATCTCAGCGATTTTCTGTGCCACATAAGTTAAATTCAGGGAAGAATTTCTCTTACCGCGGTTTGGCTCCGGAGCCAGATAAGGGGAATCTGTCTCTAATACCAGGCTTTCCATGGGCGCATAATCTACTACTTCCTTCAACTTCTTAGCATTTTTAAAGGTAAGCACTCCTCCGATGCCCAGATAGAAGCCCATGTCAATATAGGCTTTTGCCATCTCCTTTGTATAAGAGAAACAGTGAATAATGCCGCCCACTGACTTTAAATTACTGCTTTGAATCATCTTAAGAGTATCTTCCGCCGCATCTCTGCTATGGATAACCGCCGGCAGATTCACTTCCTTGGCAAGTTCCATCTGCTGCAAAAACCATCTTTTCTGTATCTCTCTATCCGGTGTATCCCAGTAATAATCAAGACCGATCTCACCTATGGCAACCACCTTCGGATTCATTGCATTTTCCCTTAGCCATTTGAAGTTCTCTTCGGTCAGTTCCGCCGTCTCACTTGGATGTACACCGATAGCCGCATAGATATAGGGATACTTTTCAGCCAATGCCAAAGATGCTACAGAGCTTTCCAGACTTGCTCCTATGTTGACCACACAACCGATTCCTTCTTTTGCAAAACTATCAATCAGTTCTTCTCTATCTTCATTGAATGCCTCATCGTCATAATGTGCATGGGTCTCAAAAATCATAATAACCTCTTTCCTGAATATCCGCTTGTATCTATTCGCCGCGTCTTAGTTAAATGTTATTTCATTAAAGTTTAACTTCTCTACATGCAAAACAACTTAATTTTATTACAGCATACTTCCCTTAACAAATCAAATTTCTTTTATATTTCAGACCTATATCAAAAAAACTTCTTTATTTCTAAAAATAATATTCAATTTTTTAAGATGCAATATTTAACAATGCTGCTCCAACATTTCCATTAAGACATTATAAGTGATATTCTATCAGTTTGTCCAATGGTTTCTTCCATATTAGTCAAGCATTTCCTTACCTTTCTGTATTTACCTGAATCTTATCTTTTAAAGATGAAAAACTATAATGAAGGACGAATTTTGTTCTTTTAATGAAACCATCAACACCTTTTAAGTAATAAAACAGAGTTAGTATATGCTGATTTTATTATTTTAAGAAAGGAGCCTACTATGAAAACCCCACAGGCAAATTTTAATACTATGCCAAAAGATACACCAAATGAAGGCATTCCTACTCTGCCCTGTGACAACCAGGGAGCGGATGCACCGGCGGCAATGCCTCTTGCTATGGTAACGATAAAAAAGCAGTGTTTTAAAGACTTATATGACCCAGCGCAGGGTCTTCAGGCCGGAACCATCTTTAAAGAGTTCGAGCTATCCTTTTACGGAACAGGAGGTGCCTTACTATGAGTGATGCAAAATGCGATGCAATGAAAAAATTGCAGGAAGTAAGCTTTGTACTGGATGAAGTGCGATTATTCCTGGATACTCATCCTTTTGACAAAGAGGCCCTGGACTGTTATGAAAATTTCAGAATTGAAAGAGAAAAAGCTTTATCAGAATACGAGACTGCCTATGGACCTATTGAGCAGTACCGGGTAAAAGAAAATACAATGTGGTACTGGGTTCATTGCCCATGGCCATGGGAAGGAGCAATGTAAGATGTGGACCTATGAAAGAAGATTACAGTTTCCGGTAAAAATTGCAAATCCTGACCCCAAAATGGCATCTTTGATTATCAGCCAATTCGGAGGGCCGGACGGAGAATTAGCTGCTTCCATGCGTTATTTGTCTCAGCGTTATTCCATGCCTTATAAGGAAGTGACCGGACTATTAACAGATATCGGAACAGAAGAATTGGCACATATGGAAATCATCTGTGCCATTGTATACCAGTTAACGAAGAATCTTACCCTTGAACAGCTTAAAACAGCCGGTTTTGATGCTTACTATATCGATCATACCACCGGTCTTTGGCCCCAGGCTGCCGGCGGAGTTCCCTTTAACTCCTGCTTCTTCCAGTCCAAAGGTGATGCCCTGACAGACTTAACAGAAGACCTTGCCGCAGAGCAAAAGGCCAGAACCACCTATGATAATATTCTTCGCCTGGTAACAGACCCTGATATTGTAGCTCCCATTCGTTTCCTTAGAGAAAGAGAAGTAATCCACTTCCAGCGTTTTGGGGAAGCACTGGTGAGGGTACAGGAACATCTGGATGCCAAGAATTTCTATTGCTTCAATCCAGAACTGGATAAAATAACGCCATAAAGCAAAGACTGTGCCCATTTAAAATGACCTGTTTAAGATATAAGCGGCTTTTGAGATTTAAAAGCCGCTTATATTCTATATTTTTTCTTTATTTTTGTAATCTATTTTAATATTAATGTCCTGATTATAATTCCCGAAATTCATTCCGAAAATAGTGATACCTCCCACATTTCTGGCTGTATCGGGATTTGCAATTCGAAGAACGATGTCCTGTCCATAAATGATACCAAGTTCATCTATCTTTACTTTTGAAATATTTACACCATCCATATAGCTTCCTTTTGTGTTGACTAATAATGTTTTCAATAAGCCATGCTGTGTTTCATGATTCCACCAATCAGGCGTAAATACTCCTTTGCTGGCACCGAAGTCCCCGGGGGAAGTCCACATCCCCACTTCAATTCCATTGAGAAAGAAACTGATGTCCGAGGGCCAGTTTTCATTATATCCCGGCGCTTCCGAACAAATCTCCATGGAGATTTCTATGTACTGTGCCTCCTGGTTTCCCAGCATGTAATTCGGTATGCGGTACTCGACCCAGCCGCTGCCAAACCATATAATATTTGCTTTTATATGCTCCGGGTCAGCAAAGTACCTGGGGTCATCAAGATAGCCGATAATTTTGGAATCCGAGGACAATCCACAGGTAGGGGCAATATTGTAAGCATGGTACTGCCCGACAGGAATTGAATGCCTAATGGCGTTATCCTGTTTTTCTTTCTGACGAAAGAAGAGTACTGCCTGGTCCATGTCAAGGCTGCATATTTTCTGGATACCCCGAATACCGGAAGAATTTCTGCATTTTATTATTCCCGCCTCTTCCAGCTGCTGAATATGCCTGGTCACTATAGCGGAAGACATCTCCAGGGACTCTGCTATCTCTTTTACATTCATTGGTTCTTTGGACAGCATTTCTATAATACGAATGCGGGTAACCGAGGAAAGCGCCTCGAAAAACTTGATATTGTCCGTACTTATGTCTATTTTCATAAAACTCCTCCCAGGCGTGCTTCGCCAATTACTTAACACCGTAAAAAAATTTCTTAATATCCTCATAAGCTGGATACTTAATGGAATCAATACATTCTAAAACTCTTTGCAGGTCATATCTGGCAAAGACTTTCTCAAAAACAGGTTTCCCATGATTTATTGTCAGGATTCCTCCCTGTGCAATTGCTTCATTTGTATTGGAAATAGCCCAATTCCTATAATATCGCCGCAGCATAATATTTCATCACATTCTTTTTGTTCAAACAATTGAAGGATAGAATTTAATGCTATAACGTTATTATAAACATCTGTAATTATACCTATCTTCATACCCTATCCCTAAATCCTCTTCCTTAAAATAGTTCTTGTATCAGTGATGCTGCTTTATTGTACAATTGTATAACCAATTGGTTAATTAGTCAAGAAGTCTTCTAAAATTAATTTACTGCCATCATACTCCGTCAAATGGCCTTATTCTCCTTTATATATAATAATTATACTATATAAATGATAAAATCCTATTGACAATCCAAAATATGTTTTCTATAATTTATTTACATTTTAGTTATATTATTAACTTATAAGTTATCTAAAGGAGGATATTATGAGTACTCATTTCAGAGCACCTGCTATTCCATTGGTTACAGTGGATCCTTATTTTAATGTATGGTCTATGTCCGATCGGTTAAACGGAGATTATACCCGTCACTGGACAGGAGCCAAAAACTCCATGACCGGAATTGTACTGGTAGATGGCAACCCCTTTGTATTTGCCGGAAAACTTTCTCCAAGCGCCGGAAAGTCCGATTATCCCGACTGTCCGGCCATGAGACAGACCAAGCTGGAAATCAAGCCTCTTTCCAGTATCTATACCTTTTCCGACGGCGGCATCGAACTGACTGCCAATTTTACAACTCCTCTTTTGATGGATGAGCTTGACCTGCTGGCAAGACCTGCTTCCTACATATCCTTTAAAGCTGCCTCCGTGGACGGAAAAGCTCATCAGGTACGTATTTATTTTGATATCACCGCTGAATGGTGCGTAAATAATACCCGGCAGGAGGTCGTATCAGGCCGCAAAGACCTTAACGATATTGTTTGCGTATATGCTCAGGCTGCCGAACAGAAGGTCTTAAACCGTGTCGGTGATGACCTGCGTATAGACTGGGGCTCTGTAAATCTGGCTGCGGCAAAGAATTCAGGTTCCGTAGTTTGCACCGGTGATTCCGGTTTAAGAAAGACTTTTATCCTGAACGGTACTATTACAGAAGATGAACTGTCTGAAAAAGCTGCCTCCGTATTAGAAGCATGGCCTGTTCTTGCAAGTATGATTGATTTAGGCAATATTACTCCGGAAAGTGACGCTTCTTCTTATCTGGTATTGGCCTATAATGATATCTGCTCCGTAGAATACTTTAACCAAAAGTTAACCGGATACTGGACACGTTCTTTCTCCTCGTTTGATGAAATGTTGAAGTGCAGTGTTCTTGAGCATAAAGAAGTTCTGGAAAAATGCGATAAGTTCAATAATACCCTGAAAGCAGACGCCCTTGCCGCAGGCGGCGAGAAATATTATGACCTGCTATCTTTAGCCTACAGACAAGCAATTGCAGCTCATAAGCTCGTAGCAGACCCGGATGGTAATATCTTATTCCTTTCCAAAGAAAATTTCAGCAATGGCTGCATGGCTACGGTGGACGTAAGTTACCCTTCCATTCCTCTGTTCCTGCTCTATAATACCGAGCTGGTCAAGGGAATGATGCGGCCGATTTTTAAATATGCAGCCTCCGAAGCATGGCCTTTTGAATTCGCTCCCCACGATGTGGGATGCTATCCAAAAGCCAACGGCCAGGTCTATGGCCTGGAAGACGGAAAGCTTCTGCATAAATACCAGATGCCGGTAGAGGAATGCGGCAATATGCTGATTATGGCTGCGACAGTCAGTGTTCAGGATGGTAATGCAGATTTTGCTTCTAAGAATTGGGAGCTTCTCTGCAAATGGGCAGAGTACCTAAAAGAAAATGGTCTGGACCCTGAAAACCAGTTATGTACAGATGATTTTGCCGGACATCTGGCGCACAACGCAAACCTTTCCATTAAGGCAATTGTTGCCCTTGCTGCCTTCTCCAGAATGAGCGAAATGCTTGGAAAAACAGAGCTGGCAGATGAATACCTGAGTCTGTCCAGAGAGATGGCAGCCGAATGGGAGCTAAAGAGTGCGGAAGATGACCATTATAAGCTGACCTTTGGCACTGCAGGAACCTGGAGTATGAAATATAATATGGTGTGGGATGAATTACTCAGCCTGAACGTCTTCTCAAAAGAAATTCCGAAAAAAGAAGCCGCTTATTATTTAAAACAGATGAATCAATATGGTCTTCCCCTGGATTCAAGAAATACTTATACAAAATCCGACTGGATGGTATGGGTAGCTACTCTTTGTAATTCCAAAGAACTGTTTGATACAATTATTGATTCCCTATGGAGTTCTCTTAGTGAAACCAACAGCCGCGTTCCCTTCACCGATTGGTATGATACCGTGACCGGCCGTCAGATAGGCTTCCAGAACCGTTCTGTTCTTGGCGGTATATTTATTAAACTGCTACGGGATTCCTTAGCAAAATAAATACTAATACCTTGTATAAAAGATATATGATTTGAGCGTCGGATGGTTGGTTTCTCTCAATGGGACGGCAATTTACACGAAGCAGAAAGAACGAGTGCGCTGGTTCCAAGGCGCACTCGTTCTTTCTGCTTCGTGTAAATTGCCTGTATGCATATGAAAGCAAGG
>JAEXGM010000158.1 GCA_023450835.1 Bacillota bacterium
TGGAGTATTTACCTATAAAGACTCTGTATCTGGAAGTAACTCATGCCTGCAACCAAAATTGCAGGCATTGTTACCTTGATGGAGGTATGCATCATCAGCCATCGGAAATGTCTACAGAGCAGATAAAGCATGTATGATACCGCATTTATGCGTTATGATAAATATTCTGATGAAAGGGGAGATTGCGCATATGATGAAAAGTGATGATAACAAGAAATATAATGATAGCAAAAAGCGTGTAAGGAGGGCACACGTAAAATAAACCCTCCGCAATAGAATGGAGGATTCCTATGAAGATTTTTGAGTTTGAAAAGAAACATATAGAAGCTGCAAAGTTAATTGCTGCCGAAAATTATAAGGAAGAGAGAGAACAGGTATCAATTCTGCCTGATATAGACGGGCTTCCTGATTTGGAGTACTTTGCAAATAACGGCCTTGGAGTTGCAGCATTTGAAGAGGAAAGACTGGTAGGATTTTTATGTTGTTATGAACCCCGGGATAATGCATTTAATTCAAAGGCTAAAGGGACATATTCACCTATAAATGCCCATGGCGCAGTAAAAGAAAATAGAAGAAAAATATATCAAAAGATGTATCAGGCTGCTGCGGAAAAATGGGTAAAGCATGGTATTGGATATCATGGAATAGGGCATTATGCACATGATGCGGAATCAATAAATGCCTTCTTTACATATGGATTTGGTCTTCGCTGTATAGATGCCGTCAGACCAATGATAGAAATCGAGTGTAAGCCATGTGATGGGATTTATTTTGAAGAGCTTGCTAAAAAAGATGTAATGAGGGTCAGAGAATTGCGCCGGATGCTGTCAGAGCATTTAGGAAAGAGTCCGTGTTTTATGTATTCATCTTCAGAGATTTTGGAGGAGTGGCTGGCTCGTGCAGAAGGGCGGGACTCCAGAGTGTTTGCTGCCAGTGACGGCAGCAAGGTAGCAGCATACATAGAGGTAACCGCCGAAGGTGAAAATTTTATTACGGAGGTTGATAGTATGAGCAATATCTGCGGCGCTTTCTGCCTTCCGGAATATCGTGGGAAAAATATTTATCAGAACCTGGTGAACTTTGTAATTACGAAGTTAAAAGCAGAAGGATACAAGCTTCTGGGAGTAGATTTTGAGAGTTTTAACCCAACGGCATATGGTTTCTGGCTTAAATATTTTACTGCTTATACCAATGGCGTAGTCAGAAGAATCGACGAGTGTGCATTACAGAATGAACGGTAATGATTGAATATATTGGCTAGTGAACAGGAAAGGAGGAGAAAGAATGAGATATAGAAGAGCAGCTATTCAGGAAATTGATAAATTAGCAGAACTAAGAAAGCAGCAATTAGCAGACGAAGGAATTTCAGCCGACAAAGATATTGATGCCGAGCTGCAGAATTTCTTTACTAAAAAAATGAATGATGGTACGCTGGTAGAATGGATTGCGGAAGAAGAGGATGTAATAATTGCTACTGCTGCAATTGCCTTTTATGAGTTTCCGCCTACCTATACCAATAAGAGCGGTATAAAGGGGTATATTACCAATATGTATACGATGCCTGAGTATAGAGGCCGCGGATTAGCTTCTTCCTTATTAGAGAAGCTGGTTGCTGAGGCAAAAGAAAGAGGTGTTGAAAAGCTTTGGTTAGGAGCATCTAAAATGGGACGCCCTGTCTATTTGAAATTTGGTTTTAAAGAAACAAATGAATGGCTGGAAATGAATATTTGATGAAGAGTGTTAATGAGTACGCAGATGGGAGCTGGGTTGAAAAAACAAAAAGACAGTTTTTTCAACTACGGATTCAGAAATAGCAAATCGAAGATTCGCTATTCACGAAAGGGGTTAAAATGAAGAAAGAGATACTGATTACAGGCGCTTCAAGAGGCCTGGGATTTTACCTTGTTAAAAGGTATTTAGAGGAAGGCAGCCGGGTTTTTGCCGGTTATAGAAATAATAATGAGGAAGGTCTTATAGGTTTAAAGCAGGAATATGGAGATTTATTGGAACTGGTGGTCTTAGACGTAGCCAACACGGCTTCCGTTGAAGCAGCGGCAAGGCAGATTACAGAATTAACAGATCATTTAGACATAATAATTAATTCTGCCGGAGTTCATTGTGATACATCTTTCGATATTCTGGAAACCACTAATCTGGATGATTGCAGTTGGGTATATGAAGTAAATGCGGTGGGACCGCTTAGAGTAGTAAAGGCTTTTTTAACACTAATCAGAAAAGGAAATGCTCCCAAGATTATAAATATATCTTCAGAAAGCGGCAGCATAACCTGGAGTGGAAGAGTAAAAGAGTTTGATTACTGTATGTCAAAAGCAGCTCTAAATATGGGCTCTAAATTATTATCAAATTATTTAAAAGAGGATAACGTAACCGTTTTGGCTGTTCAGCCAGGGTGGATGAGAACAGATATGGGTGGTCCCAATGCTGATTTGGACCCTTATGAGACTGCGGTCAAGCTGGTAACTCTATTCCAGAGTATGAAAGACCTGGACAATCCAATTTTCATTGATAATGAAGGAAAATCCATTCCGTGGTAATTACAGATTAGAATAAACTTATAA
>JAEXGM010000241.1 GCA_023450835.1 Bacillota bacterium
CGTCTTTCCAAGCTGGAATCCAGAGATGCTGATAAATGGGACAAATTCAAATGGCTTCTAGCAGCCGGAATGATATCAATTATTCTGGGCTTCATAGCCTTACAGATAGGATTGAGATAAAAAGTGAGAGGAGTAGAATAATATGGATATAACATTCTTACTACAATATATCAACTTAGTTACCTTAGGGATATGCCTGTGTTTAGGCTACGCCTTTAAGAATATCAAGAGATTCAACAACCAATACATACCGGCAGCGATGTTAGTTATCGGAACCATTATAAATATACTTGCCAATCTCCCTGCTATCAATATGGCCATAATTCTTGGCGGTATGATTAGCGGCCTTGCAAGTACCGGGTTGTATGAAGCCATGCGCAATCTGATAGAGAAAGACGGTAAGGAGGTATGAGTATATGCAGAAAGATGAATTTCTAAAAGCCATTGCAGCTGCAGCTATTCAATATTACCCCGGTTACCGTATTCTTCCAAGTCTTACCATAGCCCAGGCAAGCCTGGAATCACGCTGGGGAGATTCGGGCTTGGCAAAGGACTGCTATAACTATTTTGGTATGAAGTGGTCCAGTACCTGTGGTACCGCCTTTAAGGAATACACCACCAGTGAACAGACAACGGAAGGAGTACCGTATACTATAAAAGCCAGATTTCGCAAATACCCCGGAATAAAAGAAGGCATTAAAGGTTACTATGATTTCCTTCAGTACCCAAGGTATTCCAATTTGAAAGGAATCACAGATTATAAGGAAGCCTGTAACCTTATCAGAAAAGACGGCTGGGCAACAGATGTCGCCTATACCACCAAACTGGTAAGTTTGATTGAGACCTATGACCTGTGGAAGTATGATTTACAGGCTGTATACGCAAAAGCTCCTGAGGAAGCCATAGCTCCGGGAACAGATTGCCTGGCAATTATCTGGCTTCAATCCAAGCTTAATAACTGTTTAAAAGGTAAAAGTGGGTTTACAGAATTAGCAGTGGATGGAATATTTGGTCCAAAAACCAGAGGAGCACTGCTGCTGTTCTGGAAGTATCTTGGATGGAATAAGGATGGAAAAAGCACCGGATGGGAAGCAGGAAGCAAAACGAAGGCAGCGTTAGCCGCAGGTTAAAACATCCAATAAAAGAATGCCCGAAAGCAGCAGTAAAACCATTGCTTTCAGGGCATTCTTTGTATTTTCTGTGAAAAATGAACTTTTTTGTCAGGGGTAAATATAATATTATATCCATAATTAATTACCTGTGGCTGGCGCAAAAGGCAATTAACTATACCGGTATGCAAATATACAGATAAATTAAGCTTTTGGTATAATTTATTATCTTATGTCCGGCTATTATAAAAATTGGGTATCCAACAAGGAATATCAATAGTAACTAATTATTTTTCATAATCACTTAGGATGAATTGCAAACTTTTTGCTGAGCTAAGATACAGAAAGTCAAAATTCATTTTATTATACATTATTATATAAGATGCCAATAGGAGGCATCAAGTCCGTGAGAGTGAAAGGAAATATAGAAGGAAAGGCGCCACAAAACTTCTTTTACTCAGTGAAACCTGTTTCACGAAAATGTGGCGGTACCTCAGAAACTGTCCAAAGTGATATAGAATTCACCTTAAGAGAGGGCTGTGGTGCTTATGGTAAATTATATGAAAATAGCAGTAGATGCAGGGCATGGTTATAACACCCCGGGAAAGCGAACTCCTCCGGTTCCTACTGATGTCGATTTCAACAAAGACGGAAAAGCGGATGTAAAAAAAGGCGACAGTATCAGAGAACATGTGGCGGCAGTAGGTGTTGCCTATTTACTTGTTCAGGAGCTAAAGCGCTGCGGCTTCACGACGGTTATGACAGGCTTTAACGATGCCAATCCCAAGGATGATGCGGATACCTCCTTAACGGAAAGACAGGCAACTATCCGGGACGCCAAGTGTGATTATTCTGTCAGCATACACTATAATGCATATGGTGACGGCGCTTCTTTTAACTCCGCAGAGGGAGTTGAGATTTATATTCACAACTCGTATAACGGGAAGTCGGAAAGCCTGGCCAAGAGTGTATTAAAGTATCTGGTTCAGGGCACGAAGCAGACCAACAGGGGAGTCAATAAACAGGCTCTTGCCATGTGTAACTGCAAAAACCTTGGGACAAAGGCCTCTATTCTGTGTGAGCTGTGCTTTATGACAAATGAAAGGGAAGCTCTGCAGATGATGGGAAACAGCGCCTATTGGAAAGAATCCGCGCAGGAAATCTGCAAAGGTATCTGCGAGTATACCAAAGTGAAATATGTTTCGGAGACATATATACCGACAAAGACCATTAAAAAGACGTCCTCAGTCGCTGATATCAAATGGCTTCAGGAAAAGCTGAATTCTGTTTTGTCAGGAGAGAGCTTTATTCCGCTTACCGTTGACGGAAATTATGGAAATAAAACCAGAATTGCCGTGCTCATTTACTGGGAAAAACTTGGCTGGAACCAGACAGGAAAGGATACCGGCTTTAGCGCGGGCAGTAATACCATAACTGCGCTTTCCAAAGGAAGAAAAAGTTAAGAAAAAAGACCGGCAGAAAACACACCGAAATGTTTTCTGCCGGTTTATATAAAATATACAATGAAACATTTGTGAAAGTAAAATAAATACAGTTTATTTATGCAAATATATCATATTTCGATAGAATTTTTGGCTATTAAGATGCAAAAACACTTGTAAAAGGATATAATTTCAAGAAAATAATTGAAATACCGCTAAGTTGGTGATACAATAAATATTATCAAAATAGAGGGGGACTGACATGTTTAAGAGCAGCAGAAAATTACAAAGCCCGATTTTAATTCAGAGAATGCTGAACTGGGATTTTGAAAATGAATTTATCAGCAGCGATGATAAGGACCAGAATGATATGTATCATAATTACAGGAAATATTTTACCAGGTTCCGCAATGATTTTGATAATGTAAAATCGATATCCGGTCAGTTGGAAGGCGTAGTTGAGGAAATTGTGGATGCTTCCAAGAGTGTCAGACATTCCTCCGAATACATAGCCCAGGGTGCACAGACGCAGGCAGAAGATGTCGGAAGGTGCATGGGAGTTGCAGACCATTTTTCGGAGAAAATTAATGAGATGGACATGAAGTCAAAGGAATTGATAGGACTTGCCTTTGATATGAGTAAAGTAAATGCAGAGGGTAAGGATGCTATCCATAACCTTTCTGTGAATCAGGAGAAGAATGAAAGGGTTATGAAAGAAATTTCAGAAGCTATCTTCACCCTTTTAAATAAAACCCAGAACATAACAGAGATTACCAAGGTACTGTACGGTATCGCTTCCCAGACAAATCTGCTGGCATTGAATGCTTCCATTGAAGCGGCCCGAGCCGGTGAGGCAGGCAAAGGTTTTGCCGTAGTAGCAGAGGAAGTAAGGAAACTATCGGAAGAAAGCAGAAGAGCCAGCGAGAACATCAGCAACTCTTTATCGGATATTACCAGTCAGCTGGATAATTTAAGAGGTGTAATGACTTCCTCTACCGCAATTTTCGGAGAGCAGAATAATGCTGTCGGTAAAGTAATTGAATCCGTGGAACAGGTTAATAATACGGCAGATATATTCATAAAGAAGCAGCAGGATTTCGGCGAGGAAGTTGGCAAGCTTACAAAGGAAAAGAGCACCTTAATAGAAGCTCTTGGGAGTATTGCTGCCGTAGTAGAGGAGTCCTCCGCTACCACAGAAGAGGTTGCCTCTCTTACCATCAGCCAGAATAGTATGGCTGATATTCTTGTTAAGATGACAAGAGAGCTGTGTGAAAAGGTTACATTAATCGAACGCAGTTCTTCCGCTATTAAAACTTCTTCAACTGTAAAAAAGAAGAAAAAAATTGCCCTGGTATGGGATTTGGATGATCCTTTCTGGGAACCTGCTGCAAAAGAAGCCCAAAAGACTGCCAAGGTACTGGATATGGAGGTGGAAGTATTTGCTCCTAAGGCCAGAGGCGAGCAGGGGACAAAGGAAATGATTGATATCCTAAAGAGAATATCCGTAGGAGGTTTTGACGGAATTGCTATCTCTCCTATTGAGCATGATGAAGTAGCAAGAGAAATGAAAGTACTTTCCGATAAAGGTGTGAAAGTAATTTTTATTCAGTCTCCTGTTAAAGGAATTCCTCATGAATCCGTTATTGGTACCAACACTCTTCAATGCGGAAGAAGTGCCGGAAAGATAGTGAACCAGATACTTAGCGGCAGGGGCGAAGTAATTGTAGGCATGTGGACGGACTATAAACTGGTCTCCATAGAAGAAAGAGCGGAGGGCTTTGTCAAAGAGCTCAAGGAGAATTCCAATATCACTGTACATCAGGTTGGCGTTATGGGAGAACCCTCTAAGGAAGATGCGGAGAGAGTAATTACAAAGATGCTAAAAGATTATCCGAATACGAAACTCTTCTTCTCCACCAACGTAGGCTGGGGACTGGC
>JAEXGM010000242.1 GCA_023450835.1 Bacillota bacterium
AATCTGTATGCCTGGTTGATTCACGGAATAAAACATTCGTTTTTATATAAGTAATCCGATATGGCATATCCGGAAATTCAATTCTTGAAAAAATCAAATCAGCGGCAATATATCCCATGGAATCGCTGGGGATATTTACGGTAGAGAGTGCGGGTTCTATAATCTGCGATTCAATGGAATTATCAAAGCCGCAAAGTAAAATATCTTCCGGTACGGAATAATTTAAATTTTTTAAGGCCTTTAATGTTGATATTGCTAAGAAATCATTGGCGCAGAAGAAAACCTGCGGCAGCTGCGGCAGGGCAGTAATTCGCCGGCTCAGCCATTCTGTATCCGTATAAGGGCTTGAATCATCATCTAAAATGCAGTGGGAGGGATTTACTGTAATATGATAGTCGTTAAGCACATCACAATATCCTTTCCAGCGTTCATAAAAAGAATTGCAGTTAAAACGGTCTCCCACAAATGAGATATTACGGTATCCCTTTTCAATTAATTCTTTCAGCATGATATAAACACTGCCGTGGTTTTCCATATAAAGAATGTCCGAATCCAGGTTTAAATCAGAAATGTTAGCAGCGGTATCCACAAAAATGGTCGGAATACCCTGCTTACATAGAAATTCGCTGTATGTTCGGGAAAAAAGTTCAATACAGATAATTCCTTCCGTATTCTCGTAATTAAAATTAGCCGGCAAAAGGAAGGAATCAATTTCGGTATCTCCGATTGTATAAATGGACAGGCGGTATCCTTTCTTGCTTATTTTCTTTTCAAAAGAATTTAGAAGGTTTGAGCAAAAATGGGAATTACCTATTAACGAATGCGTTAACAGAGCAATTTCCTTATTGCACAGGGAAGCGGACGTAATATTTTCCTGTTCTGATGATGGGACACCAAATTGTCTGTAACCAATTTCAGCAGCTTTTTGAATAATCTTCTCTCTCGTTTCCTCAGAAACAGAACCGGTTCCGTTTAAGGCTTTTGACACCGTATTTCTTGATATTGCTAATTCATTGGCAATATCAAGAATAGTAGCTCTTTTTTTCATATGATTATCATTGCAATTAATTAAAATGCAAAAAATTGCAAATCCTTTCTTTAAAGTATTTTAGTGTTACATTTGCAAACATACTTCAATGTTAAGTTAAATCGATGAATAATTCTATATAAAAAGTTCACAAATATAATAGGTATTCATAGAATAAAAGAGAAACAAATGTGCAAATGTAAACTAAATAAAATAAAAACTGTACATAATGTAAAATATATAGTTGACAAATGTAGATAATAATGTTACTATTGCATCATGATAAAGATAAGCAATGTGATACAAACTATTTATTGAAGCAGTATCACAAGCAAGCTTGTGGTAGGCAGGAGTATAAGTTTGAAAATGCGCTGCATTTTTCAAACTTTTAATTAAGGCAGTATCGTGCAGACTGCATACAGTCTGCGGCAAGCCTGCGGTATGCACGGGTATAAGAATAAAAGAATTATAAGGAGCTGCTATGGAAAAAGGAAAAAAGAGAAGCAAAAATAATTCCAGCCTTATGTACATAAAGAAAAACTGGCAATTATATGTTGTGTTTATGATGCCTGCATTTTTACTTACATTGGTATTTAAATATCTGCCAATCGGCGGAATATTAATGGCTTTTAAAGCTTATAATCCGAGGCTTGGCATTTGGGGAAGTAATTGGGTGGGCGTGAGAAATTTCAGCAGATTTATAAGTTCACCTGATTTTGTGGGGTATCTGTTAAATACCTTAAAGCTGAGTATATACGGATTACTCTGGGGGTTTCCGGTACCGGTTATTTTAGCTTTATTGTTAAACCGGATAAATAGTAAAAAGATAAAAAAGAATATTCAGCTTGTTTTATATGCACCTAATTTCATATCGGTTATTGTGCTTTGCGGAATGGTCTTCATATTTTTATCACCTATCGGCCCGGTAAATAAAATATTGGGAACAAGCATTAATTTTATGACAATGCCCGAGGCTTTCCGCTCTATTTATATAGCAAGCGGAATTTGGCAGGGAGCAGGATGGGCCTCCATTATGTATACGGCCGCACTTTCAAATGCCAGCCAGGAACTTACGGAAGCTGCAATCATAGACGGTGCTGATGTTCTGCATCAAATAAGGCATGTGGACATACCCGCAATTAAGTCCATAATTGTAATTCAGTTTATCTTACAGGCGGGTAATATCATGAGCCTGGGTTTTGAGAAAGCATATGCGTTGCAGACTTCTATGAATATACCTTCTTCGGAAATTATTCCAACCTATGTATATAAGTTAGGTCTGCAGTTGGGAGATTATAGTTTTTCTACAGCAGTTGGATTATTTAACTCCGTTATCAACGTAATATTACTGTTAATGGTCAATGGAATTGTAAAACGGTTTAACGAAGGCGAAGGATTATAGAAAGGGGTTAATATGAATAAAAAGTTTTCAAAGCTGTCAGGAAAAGATCAGGTTATATTGGGATTGGGATATTTATTAATAGGATTATTTGCCCTGGCTATCATAATTCCGCTTATCTTTGTCGTTGTGGCTTCCTTTATGGATCCTAATGTCTTAAACAGCAAAGGAATTAGCTTTAATATGGCAAACTGGTCTTTGGACGGCTATCACAGAGTCATTGAAAATAAAATGATAGGAAAGGGTTTTCTTAATTCCATTCTCTATTCCGTTGGTTTTTCAATATTATCAGTTGGCGTGACGCTGTTTGCGGCATATCCGCTTTCTAAAAAGGATCTGGCAGGCAGAAGATTTTTCAATACATTTTTTGTTATTACCATGTTTTTTGGCGGCGGTTTAATGCCTACGTATTTATTGATTAATAAATTGCATATGGTAAATACCATTTGGGCCATCATAGTACCAAATGCAGTGAATGTATGGAATATCATTTTAGCAAGAACTTATTTTCAATCCGTTCCCGGAGAGTTAAGAGAAGCATCTTCTGTAGATGGTGCCTCCGACGTGCTGCATTTCTTTCGAATATTAATGCCTGTGTGCAAGCCCATTATTGCCGTGCTGGTCTTGTGGCAGTTCGTGGGAATGTGGAACAGTTACTTTGATGCCATGATTTATTTGGAGGATTCCTGGCTGCAGCCCCTGCAATTGGTGTTAAGATCAATTTTGATACAAAATACACCGGATCCCGGAATGGTGGCGGATATCCAAAGTGCGGCGGAGATGTCAAAGCTGGCTGAATTATTAAAATACTCAACGATTGTCGTATCAAGCCTGCCATTATTAATAATGTATCCATTCTTTCAAAAATATTTTGACAGTGGGGTTATGGTAGGTTCTATCAAAGGTTAATCATTTTTGACATAAAGGCTGTAAAGAAGGAAGATTAACATTTCAGTAAAATAGTTCTTTATTAAAGGAGGAAAAGTTATGGGAAAAAGATTTCAAAAAATGGTAGCACTTGCAGCAGTGGTTGCAATGGTTACATCATTGGGGGCTTGCGGAAAGAATACAGCTGATAACAAGGAAGCGGCACAACCGGTTCAGGAGTCAAAGAATATTGAATTCCCGCTGGCTCAGCCGGAAACATTATCTATTCTGACAAGTGCGGAAGCTACTTCCACTCAAAATCCGGATGAAAAAGTTATCTATCAGAGAATTAAAAAAGAAACAAATGTAAATGTAGATTGGACATGTTATGTAAAGGACCAGTTTGTTGATAAAAGAAATTTAGTCCTTGCCAAAGGAAGCGGTCTGCCTGATATTATATTAAATGCAGAGATGGGGACATTAGATCTGCTGAAATACGGCTCACAGGGCATCATTGTACCGGTTGAAGATTTAATTGACAAATACATGCCGAATCTGAAAAAAGTGCTGGATGAAAATCCAAACTACCGTAAACTGATTACCGCACCGGACGGACATATTTATTCCTTTCCGTGGATTGAACAGTTAGGGACAGGAAAAGAAGCTATTCAGGCGATTGGCGGTATGCCCTTCATCAACAAAGACTGGCTGGATCAATTGGGACTTGAAATGCCCACAACAATTGAAGAATTTGAAAATGTACTTACCGCATTTAAAGAAAAGATACCTAATTCTATCCCTATGTCCTTTCGAATTAATGGCGGAAACGAAGACCTGGGATTTATCTTAGGGGCTTTCGGATATGGTGATAACCCGGATCATATTATGGTGGATGAAAATAATAAAGTCCTTTATTCGGTAGCTGACGAGGGGTATAAGGAAGGTATTGCCTGGCTCCATACATTACAGGAAAAAGGATTGATTGATCCTGAAGCGTATACACAGGATTGGGCGACCTTAGTAGCAAAAGGAAAAGAAGACAGATACGGTGTGTATTTCGGATGGGACAATCTCGGTGTGCCGGGAACTGCTGCCTCCTATGTTCCGATGCCGGCATTAAAAGGACCCAGCGGGGAAGCAAATGCACCCAGACAAAGCGGTACTGCCGAGGGCGGTTTTCAGGCCGGAAGAGCTGTCATTACAAGTGATTGCAAGAACCTGGAGCTGGCTGCAAAATGGATTGATCTTATGTATGAGCCTCTTCAATCCGTACAGAACAACTGGGGAACCTATGGCGAAGAAGGAAAAGATAATATCTTTGAACTAAAAGATGACGGAACCTTATCCCATACACCTCTTGACAGTTTGACAGTATCACCCTGGGAAGCCAGATGTGCTCAAATGGTTGGCGGACCCCTGGCTGTTTTAAACAGTTACTATGGCAAATATACAACCTGCCCGCCGGATGCCTTAGAAAGAATGGATTTTGTAAAGAGCTATGTAAAAGATATGAAATACGAGATGGTTTATCCCAATGTATTTATGTCACAGGAAGACTCTGAAACTTTAGCACAGTGTGAGACCGGCATTAAGCAATATGCGGAACAAAAGAAAGCAGAATGGATTTTAAATGGCGGAGTCGAAAAAGAATGGGATAGCTATCTGAAGAAATTAGACCAGCTCGGTTTAAAGAAGTATCTTGAAATAAAGCAGAAATATTTAGATGCATATTTAAGTAAATAAAAATTTAAAGTGATATAAATGGGGCTGTTGCAAAATAAAGTCATACTCCGCAGGGCTTTATTCTGCAGCAGCCCCATTTATAGAAAATGAATAAAAGTTTAGTATTAAAATTATAAGGGGAAAGTGAATGAGTGATTTATTAAAAAAGGCGCAAAGATATCAGGAAGAGAAAGCAGATAAGATACCAGGTGCCGGGAGGCCGGATTTTCATGTCAGCTCACCGGTTGGATGGATGAATGATCCCAATGGCTGGTCAGTCTATCAGGGAGAGTATCATCTTTTTTTTCAATATCATCCATATAGTACCCATTGGGGTCCTATGCACTGGGGACATATGAAAACAAAAGACTTTATAAAATGGGAGAGAATGCCCGCCGCTATGGCACCGGATATGCAATATGATAAGAATGGATGCTTTTCGGGCAGTGCCATTGAAAATAATGGAGAACATATCCTGATGTATACTGGGGTATATGAAGATTGCCAGGTTCAATGCATAGCAATTGGAGACGGAGAAAAATATACAAAATTAGAACAAAATCCTGTTATCACAGGAAAAATGCTGCCGGAAGGATGCAATATTCACGATTTCAGAGATCCTAAAATCTGGATAAAAGACGGGACATATTATGCCGTAATAGGAAGTAAGAACCAAAAGAATGACGGACAGGTGGTTATTTTTAAATCAAAGGATTTAAAAACCTGGGAATATATAAATACCCTGGATCAATCGGAAATGCGTTATGGGGCAATGTGGGAATGCCCTGATTTATTTGAATTGGAGGGGCAGGATGTACTCCTTACGTCTCCTCAATTTATGGAAGCAGAAGGTCTGGAATTTCATAACGGAAACGGAACTATGTGTATTATTGGGACAGTGGATGAAAATAGCAGATTAATAAGAAAGAGAATTCATGCCATAGATTACGGTCTGGATTTTTATGCACCGCAGACCCTTGAAGCGGCTGATGGCAGAAGAATTATGATTGCCTGGATGCAATCCTGGGACAATTATATTACCCCCGAAGAATTTGAATGGTCCGGAATTATGAGTATTCCCCGGGTATTAAGTTTAAAAAATGACAGGTTGTATCAATACCCTGTAAGTGAAGTGGAAGCCTACAGGCAGAATCAATTTAGGAAAAGTCTCACAGTTAAAGCAGGAAATTCTTACATACAGCTGATAAAGGGAAGACAAATTGATTTAATCTTAAAGCTTGAAAAAGCAGAGTGCAGTTACTTTGAAATTAAGCTTGCCTGCGGAGAAGGTAAGTATACGAAAGTGACTTATGAACCGATGAAAGATACTATAACCTTTGACAGGTCCTATTCAGGACTTCATAAAGATGTAGTGTGTATCAGAAAAATGGAAATTGATTCCTTTCACGAAGATATGGAAATAAGGATATTAATGGATAAGTACACTATTGAGATGTTTGTTGACGGGGGAAAATATGCCCTGAGTTCATTGATTTATACCAATTTAGATTTTGCTGGTATTGATTTTGCTACAGATGGACAAGTGCATTTAAATATTGAGAAATATGATATTATAGTGCAATAATTATGCTGGGCGAGGGAGAAGGCTGATGAAAAAGGCAGGCATTTTATTGATAATCGGTTTAGCTTTTATGGCAGCAGGGTGCAGAAAGATGAATTCAGATACGGTTGTGGCTGATAATAAGGAAGAAGTGTCTATATTTCCCTTACCTGATAATGGGTTTGTGGGAGATCCTATGCCATATTATGACGGAGAAAAAATGAATATATTTTTCCTGGATGATCAAAGGAGCGGAAGCCAGGGATATCATCCATGGGCTCGTTATATTACAACAGATTTTTGTAAATATGACTATTTAGGTGATGTCATACCATATGGGGAGGATATTACAAAGCAGGATATTGCTCTGGGAACAGGCTCTGTTGTGAAAGATGAACAGGGGTTATATCATGCGTTCTATACCGGACACAATGATACATACTCCCCAAAGGAAGCAATTATGCATGCTACCAGTACGGATCTGCAAAACTGGGACAAGCATGAGAAGGATACTTTTTATGCAGATAAAGAGTATTCTTCCGATGACTTTCGAGATCCATACGTTTTTTTTAACAAAGAAGAACAAAAATATTGGATGCTGGTTACAACAAGAAAAAACAATATGGGTGTGATAGTACTTTATAAATCTGTTGATTTAATCCATTGGAATAATGAAAAGGTACTTTTTGAAAATGATATGGGATCAGATGCCAATATGGAATGCCCTACATTAATAGAATGGAATGGTTACTGGTATCTGACATTTTCGGATCAATGGCCGGACAGGGTCGTTCATTACAGAATTGCAAAATCACCTGACGGTCCCTTTGAGAAACCGGAGAGGGATTATTTTGACGGCAGCGGATTTTATGCGGGACGGCTGGAAAAAGCAGAGGATAAAATGTATTTAATAGGCTGGAATGCAACCAAGGATGGTCATCAGGATGAAAATAATTATAATTGGGCAGGAAATTTAGTGACCCATCAGGTGGTGCAGCAAAAAGATGGGGTGTTAAATATTATCCCGGTTCAAAGTGTTATAAAAGCAATGGACCATAATAGAAAGATTAGTACTTCGTACATTTCGGAATCTGTTACAAAAGAAAACAGGGAGTTTCATTTTTCAGGAGCCGGCTATGAAAACGTAGCTTTCCCTAAAATAGATAAAAGTACTAAGATAACAGGAGTTTTAAAACTAAATGATAAGACAAATATCTGTGGTTTTGCATTTAATTTAGGCACTAATAATATCGGTACACTGAATTTCGTAATGAATAAACAAGAGGGCTATATAGGCTTTTTTAATAAACCTACGGATATCATCTCCGGGGAAGAGGCCCAGTCAAAAGTAAAGTATGCTTTCAGGGACGGCGATGAAATTCGGTTTACAATCTTAATAGACAATACGGTTGCCGCGATATATCTTAATAATGAAATTGCCTTAACTGCAAGGATGTATTCGGCCAATAATGAAGAGTGGGGGTTTTTCTGTGATAATTCAAATGTAACGCTAAAGGATATTAAAGTATATAAATAATTTCAAACAACAGTTACATAGTAAGGATGAATAAAAATGAGCAGAAATATTGACGTTGTGGCGTTAGGGGAATTATTAATTGATTTTACGGAATGTAGAGACAGCATACAGGGAAATCCTGTATTAGAGGCAAATCCGGGAGGAGCTCCCTGCAATTTACTGTCCCAGCTGACAAAGCTAGGAAATAAAACTGCCTTCATAGGAAAAGTGGGAAACGACCGATTCGGCAAACTGTTAATTGACAGAGTTTCCGGATTGGGTATTGATACCACCTGTCTTTATAAAGACAAAGAAGTCCATACTACTCTGGCTTTTGTCCATACATTTCCTGACGGAGACAGGGATTTTTCCTTTTACCGGAATCCGGGCGCGGATATGATGCTGACAGAAGAAGAGATACCGGAAGACATCATAAAAAACGCACAGATTTTTCATTTTGGAACGCTTTCCATGACCCATGAGGGGAACAGAAAAGCGACGAAAAAAGCATTAAGCATAGCAAAAGAGAATGGCTGTCTGATATCCTTTGATCCGAACTTGCGGCCTCCTCTTTGGGAAAGCCTGGATACCGCAAAAGAGCAGACGGAATACGGATTAGAGCAGTGTGATATTCTAAAAATTTCGGACAATGAGATACAATGGCTCACAGATACCAAGGACTTTGATAAGGGAATAGAGATATTACGGACAAAATATGATATTCCCTTAATACTCCTGACTATGGGCAGGGATGGAAGCAGAGCGTATTATAAGGGATTCAGGATTGAAGTAGAATCCTTTATACAAGAGAAAACAATCGAAACCACCGGTGCCGGTGATACTTTTGGCGGGTGTATCCTGCATCATATATTACAATGGGGACTTAGAGAGCTGACAGAGGAGAAGCTTAGAAAGATGCTGACCTTTGCCAATGCAGGGGCATCCATCATTACTACCAGAAAGGGAGCACTCTCTGTAATGCCCTCAGAGGGTGAAATTATGGAGTTGATAAATAAAAGAGTCCCTTTCAATGAATTTACAGTCAGATAACAGAATCGGTAAAATATAATTTCTCCTTGAATTTAAATTCAAGGAGATTTTTGATGTACATCGGGTGATTCTATTTGCTTCTATATATAAATTTCCTGTTTATTTCTGAGTAGAAAGTCTGTTTATAATCTGTGTCTGAACATAAACCGTCCTATAGGCCAGTTCAGGATGCTGGATTCTCGACAATAGAATTTCCGCCGCAAAATGCCCCATTGAATCGCCAGGTATATTAGCTGTGGTAAGAGGAGGCTCTATAATTCTGGACTCTGTAGAATTATCAAACCCGCATATTTTAATATCACCGGGAATAGTAAGATTCATAGATTTTAGGGCTCTTATGACATCTATTGCAATGTAGTCATTTGCGCAGACAAAGGCTTCCGGTATACAAGGGAGTGCTTTTATTTTGGAAGCTAATAATTCAAGATTATAATAGGGCAGATTATCATTTTCTAAAATGCAAAAATCCTTATAATTGTCTAAGGAAGAATCCTGCATAGCGCGGCAGTAACCTTGCCAGCGTTCATAAAAAGAGTGACAGTGAAGGTAATCGCCTACAAAACCTATTTTTTGAAGGCCGTCGGCAACAAGTGAAAGTGTCATCTGGTAGGAACAGTTACAGTTTTCCATATACATAATATCAGATTTTAACATTTGTCCCTTTGTGTTTGCGTAAGTATCTATAAATAAAGTCGGAATATCCAGATTACATAGAAATTCCGTATATTTTTCATTAAACATTTCAATTACGATAATACCTTTTGTGGATTCATAGTTAAAGTTGGCGGGAAGTTCACATTGAAACATAAAGTCATCCCGGATAGTGTACATGGACAACCGGTATCCCAGTACGCTTATGTGTTCCTGAAAAGTATGCAATAGCGGAGAACTAAAATGAGAGGTACTTAATACGGAATGGCTGAACAGGGCAATTTCATAATTGGGACCGGGTATTATGGTATCTGCAAGGTTCTGATTCAACATTGAAAACTGTTTGTAACCTAGTTCTGCTGCCTTATTAAAAATTTTTAGCTTCGTATCATTAGAAACAGTCCCGGTTCCGTTAATAGCTTTTGAGACTGTATTACGGGAAATATTTAAGGCATCTGCAATGTCTTGAACGGTCGCTTTGTGCTTCATAAAAACCTCCTCTTTATTTTACCATAATCATATAATATTTTATTACAGGTGTCAAATGTAAACATTGAATTATGCATATGACTTCTGGAGTAATATCTTATATTTCTAAAATTTAAGATATTAATATTTTAAGAGGTTTTGGAGAATATTAATAGCGGGTCACAAAAAAATGGGCATAAGCTGCTAACAGGAGCTTGTAATGAAAAAAAATATAAACCTTATTATATCCTTATTATGTATTACTGTTTTCGTTCATAATCTTTTCTATGCAGTGCCGCTTATAAGCCAGAACCTTTACGGAGTCCAGGCTGTCTATGCAAAAGCGGACGATACACTGCCGTTAATTTCAGACGGCAGTTCCGTAGATTATATGTCTTATATTCCGGAGATGAAATGCAGTAAACAGGTACAAAAAGCCCTGTCCGTAAAAAATCCGGAAATATCCGTTGATGCCAAAGCAGCTCTTCTTATTGATGCAAAGACCGGAAAGGTATTGTATCACAAGAATGCACTGGAGCCTATATTTCCTGCCAGTACAGCGAAGGTCCTTACAGCACTGGTAGTATTAGACTGGTGCAAGACCAGCGAGATGGTGAAGGTAGGAAACGAGGTAAGTTTAATTCCTTATGATTCTTCCAGGGCAGGCTTAAGAGCCGGAGATAAGCTGAAAGTCTATAATCTTCTTGAGGCCATGCTGCTGCCCTCCGGTAACGATGCTGCTTACGCACTGGCTGTTTATGTAGGAAGAAAAGAGCTAAAGGATAATAAAGCGGAAGCAATGTCAGCTATCAGAGAATTTACCCGTCTGATGAATGACAAAGCCAGAGATTTAGGAGCTGAGAATTCCTGCTTTATATCTCCTGACGGATATGATGCAATCGGACAGTATTCCACAGCCTATGATATGGGACGTATCGGCTTGCAGGCACTAAAGAGCAAAACGATTACCAAGATAGTAAAGGAAAGAACCACTACAATCAAGATGGCAAGCGGAAGGACATTACCTCTATGGAATACCAATGCCCTTATCAATAAGGACAGCGTCTGGTATGAATCCCATGTTATCGGTTTAAAGACCGGTACCACCAGTCTTGCCGGAAGATGTCTGATATCGGCAGCACAGACGGATAAAGGCTTGGTATTGTCAGTAGTTATGAATTCTTCCAGCCAGGGGCGTTGGAATGACTCCCTTAGACTTCTTAAGTACGGAAGAAAAGTTATGAGCGTAAACAAATAAAACAATAAACTGCCCGGTCGGCTTATAATGCTGTCCGGGCAGTTTTTTTAACAGAGATAGGAATTCTGAGGATATCACCTGTTAGGTCTGCATAGTATAAATTAATGCATTTGCGGCAGTGGACAAGAAAGCGGCCGGCGGTTATACTTATAATTATATATATTTGAAGAGAGGGATTTTATGAAGTATTCCATAAAGGAATTTGCCGAATTATTAGGTGTAACTGTCGATACGCTGCGCTTGTATGAAAAATATGGAATCATAAGCCCATCGAAGGACAAGAGGAACGGTTACCGATGCTTTAATGATTTTGACGCCAGAGATATGTTAATGAGCCGCTGGTACAGAAGCCTTGATTTCTCAATGCAGGAAGCGGCTTATCTGACAGGAAGTGCCGATACCGGAGAAATTATTGACAGGGTGCAAAAGAAAAAGACTGAGCTGGAGGAGGAGATAAAAAGGAAGCAGCGGCTGCTTGAGAAACTTTCCGAGATTACCGCAGCATGCAATGGGATAGAGAAAAGGGTAAAGCAGTGCGGTCTCAGAAATCTTCCGGGCGTATTCCGTATTACTCAGACGGAGAAAAACAGCCTTGTAAAAGACACTTCTCTTGCTGAAATTGTTGAGGAATGGATGAAATTTCTTCCCTTTACCCTATTTTCCTTTCATATCCGCAAGGCGGAAATAGAAAGCGGCAGCCAGCATTTTAATTATAACTGGGGTCTTGCAGTATATGAGGAGGATGCGAACGGGCTGAATTTAAAACATCTGGAGGGAATAGAATACCTTGCCCCTTCCAGATGTGTCTCCTCTCTGATTAAATGCTCCAGCGATTACATAACCAGGGATTCTATCGCATTTATGTTTGACTATATGAAAGAGGCGGGTTATAAGCCCAAAGGGGACATATTCGGTAAAATTGTTTTGTCGGAAAACTCCGGAGCAAAAAGGAGCACTTATCTGGAAGTAAACATACCGGTATAAAATTTCAAGGTCAATAGTTTGTTATTTAACAAACTATTGACCTTGGTGTTACACCAGGGTTTATGATATCAGTGCATAATAAGGTACTAATATCATAAAGGAGAGAAAGTATGAAACAAAGAAAGTATGTTATCTTATTAATGGTCTGCATAATAGCATTGGTTTTCGGCGGATGCAATAAAAAAGACCAGGGAGATAAGAAGAGTGAAAGCAAGGATACTACGGAGAATGCAAAGGTGACAGAAGAAGCGGAGACTACCCAGGCGGCAGACCCTTCCAAGGGGATTTCCTATAAAGCCGGCACCTATACCGGAAAGGCGGAAGGCAAGGACGGACAGATTGAAGTGGAGGTAACCTTCAGCGATTCCGAAATAACAGATATTAAGGTGGTAAATCAGACGGAAACAGAAGGTCTGGGGGATAAGGCTATCGACAGTATAAAAGATGAGGTGCTTAAGGGTCAGAGTCTGGATGTGGATGCTGTTTCCGGTGCTACCGAATCCAGCAACGGAGTTCTTGCTGCAATTGAAGATGCGGTAAAGCAGGCCGGTGGTGATGTGGACGTGCTCAAGGAAAAGGAAATAACAAAAGAAGGCGAAGGTAAGACGGAAGAGATTACTGCGGACGTCGTGGTAATCGGAGCCGGAGCCTCCGGTGTATCAGCTGCGGTGTCGGCGGCTGATAAGGGTGCAAAGGTCATTATTATAGAAAAAACCGCAGTAATCGGCGGTGCCAGTAATTTATCCTGGGCGGGAAAATTCTATAATTCCTCCGCTGCTCTTGATGCCGGCTTGAAGGTTGCGGTAGAGAAGGAAATTTCCGACTGGATTGTCAATAATCACTGGAGGGTGGATGCTGCCGCTATCAGGCAGTATGTGACGAAATCAGGAGAGACCTATGACTGGCTTGCCAAGAAAGGCTATCAGACGACCTTTATTAATTTTGGAGGTGAACAGCTCCATATGCTGCCCGCCTATGACACACGACAGAAGATTCTTCGGAATATGCTGGAGGCTTCCGTAGTAAAGGGCGGCGGGCAGGTACTTACCGAAACCACAGGTAAAAAGCTTATAACAGATGCATCAGGGGATGTCATCGGTGTCAGTGCCGAAAAAGCTGACGGAACCACGGTAAATATCACTGCAAAAAGTGTTGTGATGGCGACCGGTGGTTATGCGGGAAACAAAGAAATGGTAAAGGAACTCTTTGGCTTTGAGGGCATTAACGGCGGGCTTGGTCAGAATGTGGGTGAAGGTCTTAAAATGGCCTGGGCTGTGGGAGCAAAGGTACCGGATAATATCGGCGGACAGATGCTGCACCAGACTCTGGCAAAAGCAACTGCAAACTTAAAGAAGGAATATTCCTCCTTTGAGGCAAGCTATCCGCTGATGCTGACCTATCTGCCGAACTTTATGAATGTAGGACCCTCAGGAGCCAGATTCAGGGATGAAGCGGCTACCCTGACAGCAGTGGCAGCTGCCAATACCAGCGCTTTTAACGGAGCTTATCATATGGTAATTGTTTCGAAATCTCAGCTGGAGCTTCTGGCGAAGAAGGGAATGAGCGGAGTCAATGCACCTGCGCTGCCTGGAATGCCTCCGGAATTTTATGCAGATTTTACAAAGCAGTTCACACTTGACAATCCTTGGAAGGATGTAGAAAAGGTTATGGATTCCATGGTTGCCAACGGTGACGGTTACAAAGGAGACACCATTGAAGAGCTGGCTGAAAATGCAGGAATGGATGTCGAAACTTTTAAGGAGGCTTTTGATAATTATACGAAAGCTACAAAGACAGGTGTAGATACGGAATTTGGAAAATCGAAGAAATACCTGTTGCCGATGGGAGAAGAGGGCCCCTATTATGCAATTGTAGCGCAGATTAATAATCTGGGCTCCGTGGGAGGTCTTCTGGTAAATACACAATTCAAGGTATTGGACGATAACAGAACACCAATCAAAGGACTCTATGCAGTCGGACTGGAATCAGAGGGAGTACTTTTTAATGATACCTATGTCGGCAATGGCGTAGGCATTGGTTATTCCTTTACATCGGGACGCCTGGGTGGAGAAGACGCTGCAGAGTATGCATTAGGTAGTAAATAAAAATATATATGACAACGAATCAAAAGAGGCTGCCGCAACAGCCTCTTTTGATTTCTGTCAGGTATTTATGTTTCCTGTAAATATTCTTTTAAGGAAACAAACATCTGCCTGGCCATTATACTGTAATCATTTCCGGTGTTTGCTGCTCCTGCCTGAAGTATTGCCCACATCGCATTCCAGAAAGCCACTATAAAACCCATTTTTTCCAACCCATCCATCTTTTCCTCATCACAATAACCGAAGTAATTTCTTAAAAATTCTTCTTTTTGGCTCCTGGTATATGGCATGCATACAATTGACAGATCAAAGAAGATATCGCCCATTCCTGCATATTCCCAGTCAATAAGTCTTAAGGAGCCGTCATCAAGAAAATTATTCGGGAAAGGATCGTTATGACATAGTCCGGTGTAGAACTGCTTTTTTTCATCCCGTGCATTTTTAATTGAGTGCATCTTATCCAGCAATTCATTTATAAATTCAGGTAATTCCATATTATGTTGTTTTGCATAATTAATTCTGTCTTCAATATCCCTATATGGTGAAAATTCAAATAAAACAGGCGGCAGTCTGTGCACTCTTTTTAAAGTATCCGCCAGACGCAGGAGATTTGCCGGCACCACTACGTCTTCATAGCTCCATTTTTTACCTTCAATATATACAGTCACCATATTTCCTGTGTCTTCAGAAAAGTAAATGATATCAGCACCTACCCCGATATCAGCCGCCGCTTTCATGGCTGCCAGTTCTCCGCTTCTGTTAATACCCAACTCATGAAAATTCTCACGGCCAATCCGAACGGCATACTTGTTGCTGTCATCTGCAATTATAAAATTTTTATTTGTAAGTCCATCGCTTTGATATTCAACGGAGAAACTGTCAAGTTCGCATCCAAGAGCTTCTTTTACTACATTCTTCAGGTTTTTATCCAAATGCTGCCTCCTCTTATAAGAACTGCTATAATAGGATGTTAGCAAAAAACGGAGTATTTGTACATGTTGATTTTTACAGTTGTTTTGTAGTATTTCATCCCTTACAGAATTAAGTATGCCCTTGGTGATTATAAGCTTCTTTTCATAGAGTAAAAAATATGCTATGATAAGAAGGTAAGTTTGATACCGGTAGAAAGTTGGAATATACATGTCTAAGAATTTATATATATCAGAAAAGCCCAGTGTTGCCCAGGAATTTGCCAAGGCCTTAAAGGAAGACTTTAAGAAAAGAGACGGTTACATGGAGTCGGAGAACTCTTTTGTGACCTGGTGTGTTGGTCATCTTGTAACTATGAGCTATCCCGAGACCTATGATGCGGCCCTCAAGCGCTGGAGTCTGGAAACTATCCCTTTTATGCCAAAAGAATACCGTTATGAGGTCATTCCCTCTGTCAGTAAGCAGTTTGCAGTAGTAAAAGGCTTGCTTAACAGGGAGGACGTCGGCTGCATTTATGTCTGTACCGACTCCGGAAGAGAGGGAGAATACATATACCGCCTGGTGGACCAGATGGCAAAGGTACCGGGAAATAAAGCAAGAAGAAGGGTCTGGATTGATTCTCAGACCGAGGAAGAGATTCTTCGCGGCATCCGAGAAGCCAAGCCTTTAACGGCCTATGATAATCTGGCCTCCGCCGCTTACTTAAGGGCAAAGGAAGATTATCTGATGGGAATTAATTTTTCCAGAGTGCTTACCTTAAAATATGGACAGAATGTCACCAATTACCTTAAGGGAGAGAAAAGAGCTGCCATATCCGTGGGCAGAGTCATGACTTGTGTCCTTGGAATGGTAGTGCGCAGGGAGAGAGAAATCAGGGACTTTGTGAAAACTCCCTTTTACAGAGTATTGAATACGGTAGAAGCCTCCGGCAGAACCTTTGATGGTGAATTCAGAGCGGTGGAAGGTTCTAAATATTATAATTCTCCCTTATTATATAAGGAGAACGGTTTTAGTGAACGGATAAGTGCCGAAAAGCTGATAGAAGAGCTGATTAACAGAGAGCCTGTATTTATGGAAAAGCAGGAAAATGGAAAGAATACTTACAGCGATACAATGAAAGCGGAGGATAATCTTTTAGCAGAAATCACAAATCTGGAGAAGAAAAAAGAAAATAAGAACCCGCCGCTGTTATTTAACCTGGCAGAACTTCAGAATGACTGCTCCAGATTATTTAAGATAAGCCCTGATGAAACCCTTAAGATTACTCAGGAGCTTTATGAAAAGAAGCTGGTCACTTACCCGAGAACCGATGCCAGAGTACTGTCAACGGCAGTGGCCAAGGAAATCTATAAGAATATCGGCGGTTTGAGAAACTTTGCGACCGTTCGGGAGTATGCGGCAGAGGTTATGGACAAAAAGAGCTATCAGAATATTGCAAAGACCAGGTATGTAAATGACAAACAGATAACGGACCACTATGCTATTATCCCTACGGGACAAGGCTTTCAGGCTCTTGGTTCTCTTTCTCCTACCGCCATTAAGGTTTATGAGATAATTGCCAGAAGATTCTTAAGTATTTTTTACCCTCCCGCAGTTTATCAGAAAATCAGCCTGACTACGAAGCAAAAAAATGAAAGCTTCTTCACTTCCTTTCGGGTTCTCCTGGAAGAAGGATATCTTAAGGTAGTTACCAATTCCTTTGACAAGAGAAAAGAAGCTTCAAATGAAGCGAATAGCCAGAGCAAAGAAGGCAAAGAAGAGGAAGAAGAAAGCGTTGACAGCAGCTTTTTAGAGGTGATTAAGAACTTAAAGAAAGGGATGCTTCTTCCTGTAAAAGTCATGTCCATCAAGGAAGGTGAAACCGCTCCGCCAAAGAGGTACAATTCCGGTTCCATGATCCTTGCCATGGAAAATGCAGGGCAGTTGATAGAGGATGAAGAATTGAGAGCCCAGATAAAGGGCAGCGGCATCGGAACCAGTGCCACCAGAGCAGAAATCCTGAATAAACTTGTAAAGATTGATTACCTGATGTTAAATAAAAAAACACAGATTATAACTCCGAGTCTCTTAGGCGAAATGATATATGATGTGGTCAACTCCTCTATTAAATCCCTGTTGAATGCAGAACTTACCGCCAGCTGGGAAAAGGGTCTTACCATGGTTTCGGAGGGACAGATTACGGAAGAGGAGTATATGGGAAAATTGGAAGGCTTCGTAGGCCGTATGACAAACGGAGTAAAGGGATTAGAGAACCAGTATAACCTGAAGCAGTATTTTGACAGTGTTTCAGTTTTTTATAAGAAAAAATAGGGAATAAATAAGTAAAGAATAAGAAGGAGACCGGAATAATATGTGCGAGGAACTTGGAATAAAAGAGAACTACGATTTAAGCCAGACTATTGCAGCTAAGCTCTTTGAAGATGCCGAATACCCTTGGGAAGTGCTATCTGGCATCGGAGATTTTATACGCACCTTGGGTGAGCAGCTGGACAAAGAGGAATATGAAAAAAAGGGAGAAGATATCTGGATTGCCAAATCCGCTAAAGTAGCCCCCACCGCTTTTATAGGAGGACCGGCTATTATCGGAAAAGATGCGGAAATCAGACACTGTGCATTTATCAGAGGAAGCGCCATCGTAGGAGAAGGAGCGGTTGTCGGTAATTCAACAGAGCTTAAGAATGTTATTCTCTTTAATAAAGTTCAGGTGCCTCACTACAATTATGTGGGCGATTCCGTACTAGGTTATAAAGCACATATGGGAGCAGGTTCCATAACTTCTAATGTGAAATCTGATAAAACCCTTGTTACAATAGGCTACCAGGGAGAGAAAATTGCAACGGGATTAAAGAAGATGGGAGCTATGCTGGGAGATAATGTGGAAGTAGGCTGTAACAGTGTATTAAATCCCGGTACTGTTATTGGAAAAGGTGCGCATGTATATCCCTTATCCATGGTAAGAGGATTTGTTCCCGCAGGTTCCATCTATAAGAAACAGGGCGAAATCGTAAAGATAGATTAAGAAGCCGGTTTAAACGGACCTTTGATAAAAGAAACAGTAAATATATCAATAATATTCCAACGGCACTATCCAAGGACTGATTATAAGCGCAACTTAAAACATCTATGTAAATCGTACATAGTTGTACGATTTACATAGGATTGACAACTTGTTCCTTGGGCAGCGTGTCATAAGGAGGGCAGAGGTCTTTTGGTCAGGGAAATATCTGAGGTTTATTTTACCACTCAAGACTTTCTTCCAGAATTGAGACAAATTCCATAAGTCCTTCTTTATCGGCTTCCTCAAAACGGCCGGGAAGGGGGCTGTCAATATCCAGTACGCCGGCAATATCTTTACCGTCATGGATAGGAACTACAATTTCAGAACGAGAGGCACTGTCACAGGTAATGTGCCCCGGGAATTCATGGACATCAGCGACCAGTTGGACCTCATCCTTTAAAACAGCTGTCCCGCAGACGCCTCTGCCGACAGCAATATGTACACATGCCGTTTTACCCTGGAAGGGACCAAGCAAGAGCTCACCGTGTTTCATGAGATAAAAGCCGGACCAGTTAATATCTTTTAAGGCACCCATCAGAAGGGCCGAGGCATTGGCAAGACCGGAAATGACCTCGGGCTCGTTATCAAGGAGGGCTCTTAATTGTGAATTCAATAAGGTATAGAGTTCCTTTTTATCCTCCGGATATAGATTTGATACTTCTACCATTTTAACTCCTTTCATAAATGAAAATCATTGGTCGATATTTTAATGGATTGTATAAAACCCGTAATTTTTAAAAAGATATCTTTCAGAAATACAGAAGTCTGTATAAGTAAAATTGGGATATCCTTTAAAAGTATATCCCAATTTACTCTGAGTTTCAACTGATAGAAGACTCTTAACGAAAACTATTTCCCTCTGACAGATTGGATACATATTGCTTCATTTCCGATTTGGAACGGACACTGTGGGTACCGTCAATAACCTGTTGTTTGCCGGTATCATCCAGAGCAGCAAAATAATTCATAGCATTTATATTCTGTGCCAGAGCCATTCCAAGGCCTAAAGGAATTTCAGGACCATCTGTAAAATTATTTTCCATAGTAACCTCTTTTCTGAATATCCAATCTCCGATTGGATATTCGTTAATCAGTAGTTAAAAAAATTGTCTTTTGTTTTTTCAACATGACCCTTTTCAGTTGCGTTAGACATATAAGTTACAGACTTAGTATTTGCAGCCAACATAATTTTTTATGCGATGTCTTCTATGGCTCTGCTTTTATTTTTTTTTACACGATAAAAGCCGTAAATTAACAGAGCTATGGCTGCCAGAGAAGAAATAATGGTATGAAGATGTGCCGGAAGGAGACTTAGAAGCGGCTGATAGGAAAATATCATTTCCAGAGAAGTATGAACTAATACAGCACCGCAGAGATAGAGGATAATGAGGTAGCGTTTCATCAGATTCATAAAGAAGCGGCAGCTGATTAAAAGAAAAGGTAAACTAAGAAGAAGTCCCAATGTAATAATTTTAATATTTCCGTCTGCGGCACCTGCTATAGCCAGTATGTTATCAAAGCTTAAGGAGAGACTGATAAAGGTAAGTTTTATAATGGCTCGTGACAGCTTCGTGTTGTTGTTTACACTATATTCTCCCTCTTCCTGCTCCGGCTCGCCTAAACTGGACTTTAGCATATCGTAAGTTATTTTTATTAGGAGAAAACCGCCTATGGGCTGTATGGGAAGCCATTTGATTTCCATAAGGATGCTGATTATGGAAGTAAAGAGAATAGAGAACACAAGGGATAAGGTAAAGCCTGACAAATAAGCTTTCTTTCGGTTATGTTCATTAAGACCACCTGCTATATAAGCAATTACGCTGATATTATCAAAGCTTAAAATAATATTGAGTACTGCGATTTGCAGTATATTTAACAGGAAAACAAATGATGCGGACATTTTAAACCTTCCTTCTGCTGAAATTGTTCGGGTCTTTTTATTGTATGATGTAAGGGGCAAAAGGTGCTACCAGAAAGGATTTACCATGGAGGACAGGAATAGTAACATAATAAAGAGGGAAGAAATACTGGCAGAAATTAATAACGTATCCTTTGGTTATGAGGGAAAGCAGGTATTAAAAGATATCAGTCTCTCACTAAAAAAAGGAGCTTCTTATAGTCTTATCGGAAAGTCAGGAACCGGAAAGAGCACCCTTTTGAATTTAATAGCAGGGTTTATAAGCCCCCAGGAAGGAAGTATTGAGATAAATTCAAAGAAAATAACCGGGACTAGAAAAGAAACGGCAATTATGTTTCAGGAGCTTGCCCTGTTTCCCTGGCAGACAGTAGAGCAGGCAGTTTCCATGGCTTTAACGCTATCCAATAAAAATGACATATTTAAGAAGACCCAGACCCGGGAAAAAGTGGACAGCCTGCTTGCAGAGCTTGGAATTTTGGAGTTAAAAGATAAATACCCAAATCAATTAAGCGGCGGAGAAAGGCAAAGAACGGCACTTGCCAGAGGATTAATCGGGCAGCCGGATCTGCTGCTAATGGACGAGCCTACCTCTTCTCTTGATTCTATTACCAAAGAAAGTATTCAGGAACTTATTCGTAAACAACAGGAAAAGCTTGGAGCCACACTTCTTTTTGTTACCCATGATATCGAGGAAGCCTTGCTGTTAGGAGAGAAGGTTTTGATTTTACAAAGCGAAGG
>JAEXGM010000244.1 GCA_023450835.1 Bacillota bacterium
GACACAGTGCCCAGATATCCCAATTCTTTCTGATACTTCTTGTGATTCAGAAAAGACAGAGAAAAACTGTCCGCACCGTCAATTAATTCCTTTGTAAAGCGGCTCTGGCGGATAACAGCAAAAGCAACATCCATGTTCCACATAACGCCCAGCCCTCCCCAGGAAGCAGTCATTGTATTGACCACTCCGTCTTTTTCTGCTGTAATCAGCATCCATTCATTTCCTATCATATGAAAAGGGCTATTGTTAAAGTCTTTCGAGTCCACAGCTTGAAAAGTATTCATTATTTTCTCCTTGATCTTCATATTTTATAGGCGTTTTACAAACGCCACAACCCATTTAATATAAGCTGCTTCCATAATATCACATCTATTATTAATTTGGTAAGAGCTAATTGTAATAAATTTAGATGCAAATCTATTAATATTTATTACTTGTATTTCACATGTTATTGTATTAGAATTACCTAATTGACTGAACAACATTAATCTTAGCTTAAAATGAGGTGTAAATATCTATGAAAAAAAATTCATTACTTGGAGAATCCATGCTGCTTCTTGCGGCATTTATTTGGGGAATCGCCTTTGTGGCACAGCGCATCGGAGGAGATTTAATCGGTTCTTTTACCTTTAATGCCGTGCGTTCGTTCATTGGCGGCCTTACTCTGCTCCCCATTATTTTTTTGACGCGGGATAAAAATAAAAGAAAAACCGACACCGATAAGAACAGCCGAAAAAAATTATTGCTTGGGGGAACCCTTTGCGGAATTCTGTTATTTGTGGCCTGCAATCTTCAGCAGGTTGGATTAGTCCATTCGACAGCCTCTAAAGCGGGCTTTCTTACAGCCCTTTATATTATAATCGTTCCCATTATCGGTATATTTCTTAAAAAACGCCCGGGTATCACTTTATGGGTCAGCATCCTCATTGCTTTATTCGGTATCTATCTATTATGTGCCACGGATGGATTTAGAATCGCACCGGCCGACACTCTGTTTATGCTGTGCGCTTTGGTCTTTTCGGTACATATCCTGGTGATTGATTATTTTTCACCTTTAGTTGACGGCGTCCAATTATCCTGTATCCAGTTCCTTGTATGCGGTTTTCTCTCTTCCATCGCTATGTTTGCTGTTGAAACCCCTGATGTTTCTTCTATCCTAAAGGCTTGGATACCTTTACTATACACAGGAGTATTGTCCTGCGGCGTTGCATACACCTTTCAGATACTGGGCCAGAAGAGAGTAAATCCTATTATTGCTTCCCTGCTTATGAGTATGGAATCCGTATTTTCTGCCCTTGGCGGATGGATCATATTGGGCGAATCCCTGACAAAACGTGAATTATCCGGGTGCCTTCTGCTCTTTATTGCCATTATCTTAGCTCAGATTCCGGTTAAAGCAAAGGGATATAAAGCCGAGCTGTCCCAGGAAATTTCCTAAATTATCTGAACACCCGCCTTACCATTCAACCTGGTCGGCCCGCATATCTTTATAGTAATATATACGGTCGTTTTCCGTAATTTCACGGAGGACTCTGCAGGGATTTCCGACCGCAATAACATTTGCCGGAATATCCTTGGTGACTACACTTCCGGCGCCAATCACACTGCCTTTTCCTATAGTAACGCCAGGAACGATTATGGCACCGCTGCCTATCCAGACATCATCCTCGATTACTACCGGCAGTGCAAACATTCCTCCTTCCTTACGCAGTTCAGGATGTACCGGATGACTTGTCACGGCAATGGTTACATTAGGTCCGAACATAACATTACTCCCAATGGTTACTTTATAATCATCTACTACTGTCAAATTAAAATTAATATACACATTATTTCCTATTGTCGTATTAGAGCCATAGGCCATACGAATGGGAGGTTCCATCCACACATTTTCACCCATGCTTCCAAAGAGCTCCTTCATAAGTGCCAGGCGTCCTTCAACGTCATCGGGATGCAGCCGGTTAATCTCATAACAGAGTACCTTGCCCTTCTGGCGGGCACGGGCAAGTTCAGCCGCTTCCTCGGGATAATTGGGGTCATGGTCTGTAAATAGCTGGCATTTTGCCATTCGTTCTTTAATGTTCATTGTTTTCTCCTTTTCTAATACGTTAGTTTTAACATTCTTTTAAGGCTCGCTTTAATTATATGTTAGTCCTTACTTGCTTTCATCCGCTTTCTCAAAGTCCCTCGTGATATTATTCAGCCACTTGTATTTACGGTATCTGCTTAAGGCTGCCGGTAATTTAATGATTTCATCCAGGCAGATAACAATATACAGTAAAACAGGGGGCATATGCCATACAAAAGCACCCAGATAACTGAGCGGCAAAATAATCCCCCACATAACAAGTGTGTCGCACCAAAAGCCGAATCTGGAGTCTCCCCCTGCACAGAATATACCACCAATATTGGTAGAATTCATTGATTTTGCAATACAGTAATATGCGCAGACATAGAGCATCCCGTCAAGATAGCTTTGTGCTGTAATATTCAAGCTTACCATGTGAAAGACCAAAGGTCTTACCAATAATATTGTCACTCCTGCCAACGCTCCGAACAGAAAAGCATATACATTCATCCGGTTTCCGGCTCTTTTTGCCAGCTCTGTCTCACCATTTCCCAGATATTTTCCCACCAATACGGCTCCGCCGCCGGCAATACCGCCGCATAGAACAATGACCAGATTTTTGACTACGGAAGCTACCGAATTGGCTGCTACCATATCCGAGCTAACATGTCCCATAATAGCGGCGGTTGCAGTCAAGGCACAGCCCCAGACAATATAGTTACCCAGTACGGGTACCGTATACTTCAGGTAATCCTTCAGCAGATTCTGTTGAATATCATCCCGTGCAGGCAGTCGAAATCGGATTTCTCCCTTCATTACAGAATGGGCAATACACCAGCCAAGTTCAATGAAACGCGCACAGACCGTCGCAAGTGCTACCGCTGTGATAGCCTTTTCCGGCTTACCGGGAAAGAAAATAAAGATACATAGAGCATTGAACATAATATTCAGATTCAGGCATACGGAACTGATCCACGCACTCAATCTTGCATTCTCCATACTCCTTATAATACTAAGATACATCTGGGATATTCCCATTGCGAGATAAGAAAATGATATGTAGTGCAGGAACCTTGTGCCATACCGAATCAGTTCTTCATCCTCCGTAAAAAGGCGCATTAGTGTATCCGGAATTAATAAAGTAAAAGCAAAGAATAAAACAGATATACCAATGGAAAAGCAGCAGGCAATGCTAAGAACACGTTGTATTGCCTGCCGGTCTTTCTTTCCCCAGTATTGTGCTGTCAATATTCCAGCTCCTGTTGACAGCCCCATATAGAACAATGTTAATACAAAGGTTATCTGTCCAGCCAGTGAAACTGCTGACATGGCTGACTGGCCAATTATGCCAAGCATTATAATATCTGCTGAAACAGCCGTGGCGGAGATAAGATTCTGCAATGCAATAGGGAGCACCAGGGTTATCAGTTCCCGGTTAAAAGTACGATTAAAATTCAATTCTGAGGTATCTGCCGCCTCTATACGATTGTGCACCTGACACTTCTCCTTTCTGATGTATTCGTCATTTGATTAAACTATCAAAATTGTATATGATATTTCTTGAGGATTCCACCAAAATCGGTTATATTAATATCAAAATCGTATATGTTTGGAGTTGGATATGAGTACAGCACTTGAAGTTTTTTCTGATTTATCAGAGAGATTAAATTATAATCTGCCGGATTTCCCTTTATATGTCCGGAAAGGTACCCTGCGCCAATTTGACCGATATGCCGCTGCCTGCCATTGGCATCCGGAATTAGAGTTTATTCTGGCTCTTAAGGGTTCCATGGAATATTTTATTAATGGGCAGACCGTTCATATTGCTCCCGGCAATGGGATTTTTGTTAACAGCAAACGTCTGCATTATGGCTTCTCCTCCAATGAGACCGACTGTTCTTATATCGTTGCTGCCACCCATCCTGCTCTCTTTGGCGAGAGTAAAAATGCAGTTACCAGGTACTGGGAGGATAAATTCGGCGGGAATACAGAAGACTATATCCTTTTAGATTCCCAAACCCCCTGGCAAAAGGAAGTTCTGCTATTACTTATCCAAATGTATGATGAAATGCACAGTAATACTGTCAACCCTCTGCAACTGCTATCCCAGTCAGCTTCTCTGTGTGCTCATATAGGAAAACATATACATCAGGTTTTTGCCTCTGTTGCCAATGAAAAATCCTGGCGGACGATACAGGAAATGACCGGGTACATCCATAAGCATTACGATCTTAAGATAACACTGGACGACATTGCTGCTTCCGGTACCGTATGCAGGAGCAGATGCTGTGAATTGTTCCGCAGGTATATAGGACAGACCCCCAATAATTATCTGATTCAATACCGCATACAAAAGAGCTGTGAAATGCTGCTTGAAACGGACCGCTCTATCTGCGAGATAGCAATTGCCTGCGGTTTTGAAAGTGCAAGCTATTATTCTTATACTTTTCGTAAGGCAATGAGTCTGGTCCCCCAGGAATTCCGAAAGAGAACCCCTGCTTCGTAACTGTCTGACCGGAATGAAGCGAGGACAACGTAAATGGGGCTGTTGCAAAAGGAGCCTCTGGGTTGGATGAGTTACCTCACGCACCCAGAGCTTCCTTTTGCAACAGCCCATAAATTTTAGAAACAGTTGATTAATCTAATAGTGTAGATATCTTAATGCTCTCGACCTTTTTATCTTTTATATGGAACATCAGAGTATCCACATAATTAACCGGTTCATAGCGGAAATCATCTTCCTGGTCGCTTAATTCGCCTCCAAGCAGATATCCTTCCGGATAAGCTTCCTTCAGCTTATCAAAGCTGTCTCCCACTTTAATATTTCTTGTAGTAGTATACTTGGCATCCGTAATCTCAATGTTGTGGATAAAGAATTTTTTATCTTCCGATGCATCAATTGTCTTTATTACAAGTCCCGGAAAAATATACTGCTTTTCCGTCATTCCATTTAACTGGTCCATGTTTAAGCCGTCATCTTCAGAATAGGTATGGGTTTTGATTTCCTTTGCTTTACCAAGCATGCTTTCTATTTTTTCATCATCTACGATATCTGAAAGTGCGATGGTATTCTCCTTATAGATAAAAGCAAGCTGCTTTAAGACCACATTTCCGCCCTTTTCTACGGTGCCTTCCTTTACAACTTCATTTCCATCCTCTTTCGAACCATCCGCAGGTTTATCTGTCGGTGTGACCTCTGTTTCACCCTGATTATCCTTAACGGTTTCGGTAGGTACTTTGTTTGTATCATCCGGTAAATTACCTTCTTTCTTTTGACACCCCACCGACATTGCTGCAAAAAATACTAAAAGCATAGACATTACTGCTATTTTTCTTAAACCTTTCATTGTTATTCCTCCTTTAAAATATTTCCTTCATCTAAGTTACAATGTTATTATAAATTAATCTTTTATCAGAGTAATAACAAACTTATATCATTCTTGTAACATTACGCTAAGGGAACTAAAAGTGTAACCGTGGTTCCTATTCCAATCTTACTTTCCAGGATTAGCTGTCCGTTAAATTTCTCCAGGATTTCTTTGCAAAGAGAAAGTCCCAGTCCGGACCCTGTAGCAATATTCGAATTTTCTGCTCTGTAGAATCTCTCTTCCACCAAAGCGAGTTCACTTTTAGAAATCCCAATACCCTGATCACTTATTTTAACAACCGCCATCTTCTCACCGGCAGATGTCTCTGATCTGGATGTCTCTAATCTGATTCGACCGCCTGTATTAGAGTACTTTATCGCATTATCCAGGATGTTGGCAATTGCATGTGACATCAATACCTTGTTTACATCAGCAAAAACACCGTCTTCCAGTTCTGCTTCAATGATAAGTTCCCTTTTCTCCGCCTTGGGCTTCATCTCCCGGACAACGGTATTTGTAAGTTCCGACATGTCTTCTTTTTCAATGGTAAGCTGCTGCGCTGCTTTATCGAATTTTGACAGAATCAGCAATTCATTAATAAGCTTTGTCAGGCGCTCCGACTCATTTACCAGGTGGGAATATATCTTTTTTAAGTCTTCATTCTCATTTTCCCCTTCGTATAAATACTGGGAAAACCCTTGAATAGCCGTCAGAGGTGTTTTTAGTTCATGAGATACATTGGAAACAAATTGCTTTTGATATTGAATGTAGTTGTTTAATTTAATACCCATCTGATTTAACCCGGATGCCAGCATTCCCAGCTCGTCCTTCCGCTTTAGCTCCACCCTGTCAAATTGCTGTCTGGAGAATTTATCGGTTGCTCCAAGGAGGTACTTAATCGGCTTTGTGGTTCTGCGGGCAATGTACAGACCGGAAAGGATTATGAGAAACGTAAACCCTACCGCACCAATCAATAATATATAGCGGATCTTACTCATGATTTCATAAAAATAAGAGATATTTTCCACCATCTCGAATACATAAACATTCTGATAGTATTTATCCTGAATAGGCATGGCAAAATAAATCAATCCGTTTTCTGTGACAGTATAAGAGTAATTCCCTTTCAGAGCATTGCTGATATTATTCTTAAATATCTTGGGACTGCCATCAACCACAACTATTCCGTTCACCGCCGACCCCAGCAGATTAAGATTATTATCATAAATTCGGATTTCTCTTCCGGAGGCTTTTAGGACCTCAAGGACATTCTTTGCAACTTCGGAGGGTTGCAGCTTATTGGACCTGTCAAGCCTTGTAAGCACCTCGCGAAAGGTCAGTTCACAAATATCTGCTTTCTCCATCATCTGTTTCTCTATGGTTACAAAGCTATAGTAGTCAATTGCTCTGTCCACCGTGATGATAATAATGGTAAAGGACAATATAGAGAAAAACAGGAAGCTTAAAAGAAGTCTGGTAGCATATTTCAAAGAGACTCACCTCCAAATTGATAACCGAACCCATAAATCGTTTTAACGTATCTGGGATTTTCCGAATCCTCCTCCAGTTTCTTTCTAAGCCGCATAATCGTCATATCAACACTCCGGCTGTCCCCCAGATAGTCATATCCCCATACGATTTCCAGAAGCTCATCCCGGGTAAATATCTTCTTCGGCCTTTTGGAGAGAGTCTCCAGGATTTGATATTCTTTTGCTGTCAGGGCAATCTGAATTCCGCCCTTTAACACCCTTTTTTCTTCCAGGTCTATTTCCAGATCACCGCATAGAATTGGCTCCATACTCTCATTCTTCATCTGGTCGGTGTTTTCAAATCTTCTTAAGACCACCTTGACCCTGGCTACTAATTCTCTATTATCAAAAGGCTTCGTCACATAATCCTCAGCCCCAAGCTCAAGCCCCAGCACCTTATCAATGGTTTCATTCTTTGCAGATATCATAATAACGGGTATGCTGGATTTTTTCACAATCTCTCTGCAAAGGTCATAACCGGAGTAGTCAGGCAGCATCAAATCCAGCAGTACCAGGTCAGGGCGGAAGGAATCCATCTCACGAAGACCTGCAGCTCCGTTTTCAGCAGTTTTCACCTGGTAATTTTCTCTCTTAAGCACTAACTCAATTAAGTCTCTGATAGCAATCTCATCATCGATTACAAGAATTTTTTTCACTTAGACCTCACCTGCTTTAACTAATATTATAGTATCTTTATATTATCACCATTTTTAAACCATCTCAATATTTAAAACTTATCTCTATTCCATTTTTTTCTTAAACCTGTTATTGATATATTAACTCCCGCGGCAGGAATTAAAAAAGGCATCAGAAACTTGTTCCGATGCCCTGTACTTTACCTTATTGTTTACTCCAGCTTTCTTCCCACAGACTTCAATAACATTGTACGAATCTGCTTTAGCCTTGCCATATTATCTTCAAAGGAAATCTGATTTGCCAGCATAAGTCCTTTTGAAAAATCCTTTTTATAGAAAAGCATGGATTCCAAGAACAGGCCTATAACATGAACCTGATTCCAGGTCGGATAATTTTTGTTATGATAAAACACACTGACCGTTTCCAGGGCATAGAAGTTATAGCACCACTTTGCCTCTTCCATGATGTAACCCATGGCAGGCCCATTGTTTTGTATCATTATTGTTTGAAACTCTTTTAAATAAGGCTCCTTCACATCCACGTACTCAACGGCATAAAAAGGCTTTGACTTTCTTTTAAGGGCTTTTTTCCCGGGATTAGGATATGTACTTTTAGGGGTAGTCACTAACAATTCCATCCGAACCGTCTCAGGCATTGACGGCAGCTTTACCTTCTTGATATCTGCTGCAATTTGAGCAGCATTCTCCTTATCTTTTAGCTGAATCAATATGAGATAATCCCAGAGTGTAAAATCTCCTTCTTTTTCCGCTGTTTTCCCGTGATGATAAATTGCAATGTCCTGAATGGAACGATTGGCAGCCCATAAAGAAAGTGCTTGTTTTAATTGCTCTTTCATATGATGTTTTAAATACTTTTTTTCGTTCTTCCTTACTTTTATGCTAAGTGCAAGGTAATAAGTATCTTCTTGTGAAATCAGCTTTTCCTTTTCCTGTACAGGATTATTCTTCATGTTTCTTTCCCTCTCTTTCATATCTTGTGTTACAGCAGTGATAGCCGCAGGCCATATTTCCTTCCCTCTTAAAGGAAGCACCTAATTTTGGACAGAGCTTAGGAAATAAAATGTCATCTCCGTAGCAATTTGCCATGCAGGCTTCTTTTGGGGCAATTTTCTTCATGTATTCATAGATTGCGCAGTATGTAATATCAAATTCCAGGCAATCCTCTGTATCTGCCCGTACCCGGTAATCATGAATTCCTGCTTTTTTACTGGCGCGAAACATCTCCAAAATATACTCTTTAAAGGCAAGAAATGCATCTCCACAGGAGGCAAATTCTTTCGGTGAAGGCAATTCTGTCATAGCCGTCTCATAGGCTGTTTTATCTGCAATCTCTTTTAAAACCTCCATGGCCGCATCTTTATCCGTTAGTTTTTCCAAGGCACAGTACATGGCCCCTTTACCGGAAAAAGACTTTTTAAGCATATCCGCTGTTTGCTGCTCCATCCGGGTACTTACAGGAAAGGAAATTTTATCAATCCGTTTCTTCTGCTGTAAGATAAGCAGGAAAAGAACCGGCATTTTAAATACTCCGATTCTTTTTTGTATTATCCCCATTGCCGTCTTTTTAGCCGTTTTTACCGTATCAGGATGCTGATTCGGTATTTTTTGAAACATAAGGTTCATTTCAACTCCATAATTTTTCAACTCATTTATCTGCAAGCTTCTTATCTCCTTTCTTTTCATCCTATATAATAAAAGATATAAAACCGACTTTTTGACACTCAAATCAAAGATATAAGATAATATTCTGTTTATAAAATACAAAAATACACAGCAGTTAGTTTCATCTAACTACTGTGTATTTTATAATTCTATCGTTGTTTTAACAACTCCATTTATACCCGTATTAATCCAAAATGATTACTTTTGCATACCTGGTATCCCTAGATTAATTTATTTTCTTTCCGGTATTCCGTTGGTGTCAGTCCATACCTCTTCTTAAATGCATCTGAGAATTTGCTTGCATTCATCCATCCGACTTCACCGGCAATCTCTGTTATCGGCTTCTCCGTCTGAATTAAGCAGTCCCTGGCCTTATTAAGTCTCATCTCTTTTTGGTAAGCAAAGGCTGAAAGATTGGCATACTCCATAAAAAGCTGATTACATTCTTTCTGTGTTACTCCCATCTTAGCAGAAAGCTCTTTCGTAGAACACACACGATCTATGGAATCCATATACTCAGCAGAACAGGTGTGTTCTAATAAACACTCACGATCTATGGAATCCATATACTCAGCAGAACAGGTGTGTTCTAATAAACACTCACGATCCATGGAATACTCCATATAAGCCACCGCCTTTTCAAACATTCTGTATCTGCTCCCCTTCTTAAGAATAGCCCGGCTGCCTTTCGTATTCTCTGCGAGATGGTGATTGCTCATCCAGATTAACTCCAGTGCTTTTAATAGCAGGTACTCTTTATCATAATCAAAGGGGGCCTCTGCAATTCCCAAGAAGATAGACCTCAAATTGGAATTTCCAAATGTAAGAAACAGCTCTTTTCTATTACTGACCGCTTCCTTCATCTGATTTAAAATCATAGGATTGGTGTGAAAATATTGTTTTATGATATCCTCCGCCTCACATACATCAAGAAGCAGGCTGATTCCTTTTATACTTCCTTTTTTCAATTTCACTTCCTCGGGACAGGAGTTAAAATCATAGATACCTATTTTGTTATCCTCAAGTAATACTGCATTTTCGCCATATTTCATTTCTATCTTTCCATGCAGGCAATAAAAAATCTCTAATAAGTTTCCATTTTCAAAACCTTTCATTATCTGGTCCTTGCTGACATGATAATCAAAGAACAGCATTTCGATTCCTTTACCGAGTTCACACCGTATAATAGTCCCTGTAGCGCCGGTTTCCTCCAGAAAGTATTTGGATATTTCTCCGCTATGATTTATATTTTTTGAATAGCGATTAATATATTTCTGATGCTCATTCATAATAACCCCTTTCATGAATATCAAATCGAAGTTTTTATATTCCTAAATCATAGCTGAAGAACTGCTTTTTCCTTGCGGGAAATATCCTGCCTGCTTTCCTGAATCTATAGAGTTAGCTTCATCTAACTACTGAAATCATACAAAAAAATACTGTTATTTGCAAGTACATTTATATTTTCAATCACAGCAAACACATGAAGAAGGATTTTGGAAGTGAACGATAAGTTTGGCTTCCCTTTCAAAAATTTCCCGTTCAAAAAACCGCTCACAAATCCGATACCGATTTATGAACGGTTTAAAAAGGGCATATTACAAATAATTATAGTTCTCCCGATGTATCAAGTATCGGCTCACCATACACCACTCCTCTGGTTCCGGTAGCAATGTATATTCTGCCATACACCCTCGGGTCACCGGCTATGGAACGAATATCACCATACTGGTGTTCATCGTCATTTATACGAATCCAGGTCAGCCCTTCATCCAAAGATTTGTAGAATCCGTACTCCTGATTAATGGTACCGCTGGTATACAAAGTTTTGGTTTCGCTTCCGGGTGCCGCCTTGCCAATGCCTATTCTTTTAATATAATCCCCCTCTTTGGATACTCTCTTTCCCTGGAGATGATTGTCTTTATCCTTATAGGTAATCCTCCACAACCCATATTGATTCATTGCCAGCCATATAAACCCTTCTTTGCCCGGCTCCACTCTGATCTCATAATCCTGTTCACTGTCGATACCGGCTAAGTTAACTTGGGGAAATCCAACGGGAACTTGCATTTCACGGAAAGTCTCACCGCCGTCCGTACTTACATAGAATCCTCCGCCGTTTCTTACTTCACTAAATCCATAAAAGACATGCGGATTTACACGGTCGGACATTACTTTAAAAGGGATGCCATCACCTGGTAAAGACTTTCCCTCCAGGTTATAAATCACCGATTGATGCCAGCTCTTTCCCAGGTCTCTGGTATAAACAAGCCTTGAAGCATATATGGGAATACCAATTGTCCAAAGAATCGTATTACCGTCTGCGGAAACAGCTGCCCAACCGGAGGTGACATTGGGATTCTTCAACTCCTGAATCTGGCTGTCCAGCTCCTTGCTTAACCCTAAGGGGTCCGGCAGCTGCTCCCAGGTACTTCCCTGGTCAAAGGATACAATCAGGCCTCCCTTGGTTTTCCCTTTCCAGTTGCCTCTTGGCGTAACTACCAAAAGATTGGGATTGCTGTCCGGATAGTCTGCATTCATAGCAGTTATCCATCTGTCTTTCTTATAATCTTCAAAGGTATTTCTTGCCGGTCTATCCAGCTCCGTAAATACAAACCCGCCATAGTCCCCGATAATATCAATCAGCTTCGCACTTCCCGCAGGCGGAGAATAGATATTTAAGTGAACCGTTTCTTCCATACCGGCATCACAGCAGGACCAATTTACGGTTCTGCCTTCGTCCGAATTCCTTAAGTCCTTCGTCATAAAAACCCCGGCGCCCGTATTAAAGAATGCCCTGTCACTGTCAAAAGGATTAATCTTAACGTCCGACATCCAATGTATCAGAGATTCGTTCCCATTGTATTCAGGCTTTTGATAGGATACATTAAAATCAATCTTTCCAATTGCAAGACCGGATAATACCGGTACCCAGGTTAATCCATAATCCGTAGAACGGTAAATGGTATCCTGAGCCGAAAGGATAGTGGAACAAATTAAAGTTCCTGGCCGGCATAGATCCGCGCAGATTCCTCCCATGCCATACCCCAGTCTTCTTCCGGATGCCTCTTTCTCCCGGAAGGCTGTACCAAGAATATCCGGAGGAGTTATATCCAGTGCCTGAAGCACTTCTCCCTCCCTGCTCAGTTCATAGCGGTAGAGTGCTCCGTCATAACATCTTCCCGTATCACAGCCATAGCTGTTCCAGCCGGACCACCCAATATTATAGGCAGCATAAGTGATATACAGATAATTTTCAAGAAAGACTGCTCTTTGTCCCACATATCCCGGATAATCCGGGGAGCCCCCTGAAAGGGGGGCCGGTTCCGGGGAAAGAGGCTTAAAATTCTCTCCTCCGTCATTACTGATATAGATGCTCTGCCCTCTTTTATTTTCGCCGGGAGAGCCTCCTTCGCCGCTTACGGCTACAACTATTCTGCTTGAAGACATGCCTCTGCTTCCACTTGAAGGGTCGATTTCTACAAAAGAAATATTCTTTTCTGTCTTTCTTCCGGGGTAAGTAACAGCAAGCTTCTCCCAGGTCTTACAGCGGTCTTTTGTTTTCCATAGACCATTCTCCATAGTCCCCATATACAGAACATCGGAATCATTGGGGTCTACTGCCAGCCTTTCTCCCGTAGAGCGGCCGGGAGCATTTCCGTGGATTGAAACAGAATTGCCCGTCTCATCAGCAGGAGGGTCAAGATACTCAAAGTGTTTTCCATAATCCTCCGAAAAAGCTATTTTATGAGTTGGAAAACGACCTACCATTGCATACAAAAATCCGGGATTATTGCGGTCAAGTGCAATTGAAAGCGGATAGGTCTTCCAGACCTCAGGGTCCGTAGCAGAATCAATTAAAGATATCCAGCATTCTTCCCTAAAGTCATACCGGTAAATACCTCCGATATCCGTCCTGCAGTATAAAATATCCGGTACCGAAGGATGAAATACAAAGCCTGTAACAAACCCGCCTCCGGGAACGCTGACCGATTTATAACGATATTTCTCTCTCCGGTTATTATTACTTTTTCTATCAGTCATCCTGTTCCTCCTTTTGACTATCAAAAAATAACACTATCTATTATATCTGGAATCTTCAGACCCTGATTAAGCTCTTTTCTTCGGCAAATCTTTTTAGCCTTTTAATCCCCCAGCTTAGTAAATGGGATACTCCTTTTCCTTCCTGACGAACAGCGGAATTTCATTTAAAGGGGCTTCTGTCACAATATATTGTCCCCCTTGCATGACCTCACCTGTTTTTGCATTCCTCCATGCCTGATTCTTTGGAAGATATACTTTCACTTGTCTTTGCCCAAGTTCAAAGGCAGGTGCCACCAGAATATCCGGGCCGAACATATACTGTGCCTCCACGCTCCAGCAAGCTTCATCTTCCGGAAATTCATAAAACATGGTCCGCATAACCGGTGTGCCCTTTTCATGGGCCTCTTTCATGCAGGCTCTTACATAAGGGCGGAGTCTTTCTCTCATCTCTATATAAGCTTTCATGATTTCATAGTTTTCTTCCCCAAAGCTCCAGATTTCATTGTCATTGCCGCTCATCATCTGTGTTACACCGTCAATTACCGCCTGCTCCGGTTCATGATGCGGGACCCTTTCCCCATGAAGACGGAATACCGGTGAAAATACGCCGAAAGCGAACCAGCGAAGCAATAATTCATGAAAATTCTTATCCTTTACATAACCTCCCAAAAATCCGCCGATATCCGTTGTCCACCAGGGAATTCCCGCTATTCCCATACTAAGACCGATCTGTAATTGTTCTCTCATCGCCCTAAAGGTAGAGGAGACATCTCCCGACCATACCAGGGCTCCGTATTTGGAGCTTCCCGCCCAGGCAGAACGCACCAGATTACAGATATTTTCCTGTCCTTCTGCTGCCATGCCCTCATAGAAACCTTTTGAATACATAAGCGGATAGATGTTGGAGCATTGCAGTGCACTTCCCTGCTGGTACCTGTAAAGGTCAAAATCATAGGGCCCGAATTCCGGCTCCGCCTCGTCCAGCCAGAAGATGCGGACACCTTTATTATAGTAATTCTTTTTGCAGGCTTCCCATACATATTCTCTTGCATCTTTATTTGTGGCATCAAAGAATACGGTCTCACCCATCCAGTTCATATTAATATTCATGCCTCTGTCGGCAGAAATCAGATATCCTTCCTGGGACATGGTCTCATAATTTTCCGAACGGCTGTCAATGGTCGGCCATACGGATACCATAAGTTCCGTTCCAAGTGACTTTAGCTCCGCTATCATTCCCTCCGGATCAGGCCAATCCCTCGGTTCGAATTTAAAATCCCCCTGCCTGGTCCAATGGAAGAAATCAATTACGATTACATCTACAGGTATTCCTCTCCGTTTATACTCTCTCGCCACGGTAAGCAATTCTTCCTGATTGCGGTATCTGAGCTTACACTGCCAAAAACCCATGCCATATTCCGGCATCATAGGCACCTTTCCCACTGCCTCGGCATACTGTTCTTCGATTTGTGCCGGGGTGTCCCCTGCTGTAATGAAATAGTCCAGCTTTTTGGTACTATGGCTGATCCATTCCGTACGGTTGGTTCCAAAGGTCACTGTTCCGATACTGGGATTATTCCATAGCATCCCATATCCTCTGTTAGATATCATAAAAGGAACGCTTGCCTGACAGTTTCTGTGGGCAAGTTCTAAGACCGCTCCCTTCTTGTTCAGTATTTTATCCTGATATTGTCCCATGCCGTAGATTTTCTCGTCTTCATAGGCTTCCAGGCGGAAGGTCAGCTTGTAATCACTTGTTCCCATAATTGGTGTCATTTCTCTGGCTTTCACACTGAGAGGAACACAGTACCTGTCTATTCGGTTCCTGTCCCGGTAGTATTCCTCCGTTAATATCTCGCCTCTGCTGTTCGTAAAGGAAAGCCAGCCTTCCCCGTTAAAGGATGCTGTTATCTCACCATTTTGGATAGATGCCGTCTGGCAGGATATTCCCTGCCCTTCCCCGCTCCAGGGCTCCGTAAGAGTCACCTCTCCGATGTAAATCTCCGCCTTGCATTCCTTCGGTTCTTCTTCCAGTGCCCAATCATTGGAGTCCATTTCTGCCTCCCTTGTCATGCGCACCCTCAGGGAATTCATTCCCCAGGGCTCCACCCACAGGAGTTCCCTGCCTGTCTTTGCAATTAACCGGTTCCCTTGCCTGGTAAATCTCATATTGTACCTCCCTGTATGCTCTGATAAGCTCTATTTATTTATTACTTTATTCTTACACATTTACGTTTTTTTTCAACCGGCGGAATCAGATATCCTGTACCATAAAAATTCCAGATGGGACTTGCCGCCAAGACGGAACAGCTTTTGTAAGGCAAGCCTTAATGCTCCTGCCATAGAATAATATGAAATTTACAAGCAAACAGAAATTCAGTACACTAAGCTATACAGCGGAGTGTACTGAATTCTGATTCGGGAAGAATATTATGTTAAAACATCATTGGGAATACTAGCTTCAGCTCAGACCGCCAACCTGATATACCTTATCGTAACCGTTCTGGGTAAGAACTCGAAAAAATTCCTTCTGCGGCTCCTGGTACTATTCTCCCTGGCTGTGCTGGCCTTCGTACCCGGTTACCGTATTCCCCTGCTTTTCAAGCATATATATGGCAGTCTGTCCGTCATAGAATTCTATAATGAATTTAATGGTTCCATCCGTCACACTGGCATCTTTGAAAAAGTCCGGCGTTACTTCAAAATTCTTTTGCTCATAATCGACTTTGAAGCTGCTTCCTTTCTCCAGATATGCCCACCAGCTGGAATTTGGTCCCACCCTGTTCTCTCCTAGGTAGGCGGTTGCTCTCCTGACGGCGGACCCCTTATAGCTCACCGGAATTTTTATCCCTTCTGCAGTAGTACCGGCAGCCTTTTCAAATACCGGTACTGTATATTTCACCAGATATTCATGCCAGCTGGCTCCGGAGGAAAATTGGATTACCAGTTCCGCAAAGGTTCCGTATTCTCCATTCTTTTGCTTATTATATGCTTTTTGCATATAATCTTTTTTCAGGACAATTGTCTTTGTTTTCTTATTATAGGTATAGTCCTTTCCCATTTTAAGACCTTTGATTCCCTTAAAAGTATTTCCGTTTAATGTAAGGGGTATGGAGACATTTCCCGTAATGCTGTTAAAATACAACGTATCCAGTCCGGCAGCATAGGCGGAACGTTTCCCCTCATTGCAGACCTTCAGCATATCTCCTACCTTCTGATTCTTCCACTGATTTGTCTGTCTGTCAATTCCGGAGCCATTATCCCAGAACATCAGGCAAATTCCGCTTTTACCAGCAAGATAGTTCATATACTCGTAGTATTTTAATTCTTCTCCTTCTTGATTCACAGGGGGATTCTTATCATATCCCAGCAGACCATATTCCCCGATTACTACTCCGATACCCTTATCAGAAAAAATCTGGTTGACTGTCTGGAACAGCTGGTCCGCAGCCACTCTCGGCGTATAGTCCTTATCCCATAGTACTTCGTCGAACCCTGTCTTCCCCAGATTGGCGCTGAATACCCATTCACTGTAATAATGGACCGTTGCAATAATATTAGGGTCTTTCAGAGAAGTTATAAAATCATACAGGGGCTGGCTGTTTTCTGCCTTATGATTGGTGTTCAGTGTAGGCAGAATAATCATTCTTTCCTTGTTATTACCGCCGGAACTGCGGATTATTTTATAGGCGGCTTCATTGATCATATTCAGCTTATCATAGGCAGTAATATTGCCGGTATCGCTGAAATTAGGCTCATTAATTGTCTCAAAGCTTACCTTTGGGCCTTCCTCCTTCAGGTAATCGGCAAGCTGCTCATAAAATTGTGTATACATGATATATTCCTTGGCAGTCTTGTCCCCATTCCAGGCCGAGAGCCAGCTCCAGGAATCATGATGCATATTTACCACTACATACAAGCCCAGCTCCTGAGCCCAGTCCACCACTTCCTTATAGCGGGCCAGCCATTCTTTATCAATGACGTAGGTTCCGTCCTTCTCCGTATATCTGGTTACAATAGTAAGTGGAATACGGATGCTCTGAAAGCCGTCCGCCTTTACCTTCTTTAACAGTTTCTTTGTTACGACCGGATTTCCCCAGGCAGTCTCACCGCCGCCCAGATTACTGTTGTTGGTGTCAAAACCGTCAAAAGAATTCCCCAGATTCCATCCGTTTCCCATATTTCTCACATACTGCTGTGAGGCCGTACGCTGTACGCCGGAACCTTTGGTATCCTTTGCCGACACAATGGCTCCCGGTGTGCTGGCAGCCATAAATACCATTACGGCTGCCAGTAAAGCTGCTGCTGCTTTTTTTAGTACCATAAACCCTTTCCTCCTAAACACTTAATCTTTTTTACTGTGGGCAACATTTTACCTGTTAGTATATTTTTTACCTTGCTGCCTTCACTCCTTTATTTTCCCATATTTGTAATTTATTTCAATCAGAGGAATCCGAGATTTTTTACAGTAAAAATTCCATATTCGTTATGCATCTCCTGCATTTCTTTTAAATATTTAAAGATAGCAGCTCCAGGATACCGTTACCATACAGCAGGACCGGATTGCTTCAGGCAAAGCTTGAAGATTTGTCCAATTAGCCTCTATCCAATAGAAAACAGTTCCTTACCTTGATTTTGAAGGCAGGAACTGTTTTCTATCGGGCTTTATTTATTCACTTGTTTATGATAATACATTTTTATATTTTTCTTGTATGCCATATTCCTTTATAAATTGCCTTACCCTTTGTATGACGTCTTCGCCGCCAACCACGAAAATAGTGTCCCCCTTTTCAAAGCCGCCATAAGGGCCGGGAGAGAGGATAAGAGAATCCTTTCTTTTGATGGCAATGATGGTCGCTCCGGTATTCTGCCAGAATTTTGTCTCTGAAATCGTCTGTCCGATTAATCCTGAGCCGTTATCAATTTCAATTTCCAATGGTGCTAAAACATTCAGATTCTTCAGACGGTCGGAATAATCCACAATCATTTCAACCCTGTCGTTGATAGCATTTTCAATATCCTTCTTCTGCACCAGCAGTTCCTTTATTTCGTTCTTTAAGGAACGTATAGTCTCCTTATTCTGAAATTTTTTAACAAAAGAATAGGCATTGTTCAGAGATGAAATATAGATTCCGCTGCCCTGGGATGGCATAACCACCTGCATATCTTCCAAGAGATTAACGGCTCTTCTTATGGTCTCCGGAGAGACATTGTATTCACTGGCTAATATGGAGCGTCCGAAGATTCGGTCTCCTTCTTTAAACTCACCGTTACATATCCTTCCTGCTAAATCTAACGCGATATTCATATATCTTGGAGTATCAATTCTTTGACCCATATGTTATCCCCTTGGAGTAATATTCAACGCACGCTATTATCATGAACCTCGTCCATGATCATTCGCTCCACTCGCATACTGCAAGCAAGCTTGGCATATGCTCATTACGCTATTATATCACAATTTGAGATAAATTAACAATCAATTATAAAGGCAGGCACCTCAAATATCTAAGGTGCCTGAAGCATACTTCATAGTATTATTCCGGATTTTTATTTTTCTATAATCCCCGCGGAAACAAGGAAATCATGTGCTACGGTATCTGCCTTCATGCCTTCGTCATCCACCTTCGCATTCAATTCCTGCATGGCTTCTTCATCAATTTTTCCCGTAAGTTTATTAAGGGCTGTTTCTATTTGAGGATATTTATCAAGGGTATCCTGCCGTACAATTGGCAGACAATCATAGGGCGGAAAGAATTCCTGATCATCCTTTAATATTTTAAGATCAAATACTTTTATCTGACCATCGGTGGCATAGGCATCAACCACATCAACCTCTCCCCCGGATAAGGAGCGGTACATGATACCATGATCCATTCCTTTGGCCTCCTTAAAGTTCATATTATACGCCGATTGAAGCCCCGGATATCCGTCCGGTCGGTCCTTAAACTCAAATTCACATCCCATAGTAAGGTCTCCGGCAACTTTAGCCAGATCACTAAATGTTTCAAGATTATACTTCTGTGCCGTATCCTGTGTCACTGCAAGAGTATAGGTATTATTAAAACCAATGGACCCCATAGCCTTGAGCTTATCCTCCGCCATCAGTTCTTTCGCTTTGTCAAGGGTCTCCTGGGAGGTACCTGTTGCTTCCTGATAATAATTGGCAACTATGGTTCCTGTGTAGTCAGGATACATCTGGATATCATTGTTCTCCAAAGCCGTCCAGGCAACATTGGACCCTCCGAGATTCACCTTGCGGACCACTTTTAAATCCGTATTGGCCTCTAAGAGATCTGCCATCATGTGTGCAATAATAATATTCTCGGTAAAATTCTTCGAGCCTACGGTAACAGTCCCTTCATTCTTGCTATCACCCTTGCCGCAGCCGTATAAGGCAAGGATTGACACAGCGGCCAAACATAAAAATAACATTTTTTTCATAATGGTTCTCCCTTCTTTGATAAACTATTGGTTGATTTTTAACCCTTTTGGCGTGGCAGTTTTTTCAAGACGCCCAAGCAGCCAGTCAAAAAGCAGCGCCAGTACCGCGGCGGGAATTGCTCCTATTAAAACCAGCGCATCAATATTTCTTGCGATGCCAAGAAATATGAAGTCTCCAAGGCCTCCTCCGCCTATAAAGGCCGCAAGAGTTGCCGTGCCGACATTAATTACAGTAGCCGTCCGGATTCCCGCCATCATTACGCTAAGTGCAAGAGGTAGCTGTACTCTGCAAAGAATCTGAAAGCTTGTCATACCCATTCCCCTTGCTGCTTCCAGAGTTGATTTATCTACATCCTTTATTCCTGTAAAGGTATTGCGTATGATGGGTAAAAGGGAGTATAAGAACAAGGCTGCAACAGCAGTTTTAATTCCTATTCCGAATAAGGGAATCATGAAACCCAAAAGAGCAAGGCTTGGAATTGTCTGCAGAATACCGGCGACTCCCAGAACAGGGGTCTCAAGAATCTTTACACGTGTGACCAGGATGCCAAGAGGAACTCCTATTAGAATAGCAATTAACATAGAAATAAAGACTAGCTGGATATGCTGCAGCAGTGCCTGTAATAAATCCGACCAACGCATATTCAGCTGATATAAAATTTGTACCCATATTGATTCATTTCTCAATCAGCTCCCCTCCTTCCTCCGACCACTGATCGGCAAAAAAGCTTAGCAGGGAGCCCCTGGTAACAACACCAATTACCTTCTTTGCCTCGTCTACCACAGGAATAATACCATAAGCTGCTTTTGTTATCATCTGCAAAGCATCCTTCGCAGTTGCTGTATTATTAAGAACCATATTCGCCGGCTGCATGATTTCCGCAATGGTCTGTGCCTGGTCTTTTCTGGCCTGAAGCTCATAGCCAGACATAATTCCAAGTAATTTTCCATTTTCATCCGCAATAATCAGGGTATCGGTCTTACGCTGGCGCATATAGTTTATGGCCACTGTCAGGGTTTTGGATGGCAGGGTCAATGCCGGATTATCACGCATGATATCCGTTACAGATATGTAATCCGGATTCTGATAAATACGTTTCTTTCCGATAAACTCCTCTACAAACCCATGGGCCGGATGATTCAGCAGCTGATCCGGTGTATCCAGCTGTAACAGTTCCCCGTCCTTCATTATGGCGATTCTATCTCCTAACTTAAGAGCTTCGTCCATGTCATGGGTTACAAAAACTATAGTTTTATGCATTTCAGACTGGATGCGGATTAATTCGTCCTGAAGCTGTTCCCTGGTAATCGGATCCAACGCGCCAAAAGGTTCATCCATCAGGATAATGTCGGGATTAGCCGCCAGTGCCCGGGCAACGCCGACACGCTGCTGCTGTCCGCCGGAAAGCTCCCGCGGATAGCGCTTTGCGAATATATCCGGCTCCAGCCCCACCATTTTCATCAGTTTCTCCACACGTTCCTTAGTTTCAGGCTCTTTCCATTTCTTCAGCTTTGGTATCAAAGAAATATTTTCTTCTATCGTATAGTGGGGAAACAGTCCTATTTGCTGAATTACATAGCCTATATTACGACGGAGATAAACAGGGTCCAGCTTATTGATATCTTCCCCGTCAATGGAGATTTTACCTTCCGTATGCGTAATAATCCGATTAATCATTTTCATTGTTGTCGTTTTGCCGCAGCCACTGGGGCCGATGAGTACCAGCAGTTCACCATTTTGTATTTCAAAATCAAGTGATTTTACAGCTGCAGGCCCGTCGCCGTATTTTTTACTGACATTTTCAAATTTAATCATATACTGCTCCTTTCCTACAAAGAGGATAACACAATTTATGTAAAATAACAACCTTTAATTTTATTTAAGTTGTTACTTTATTTAAATAATAACATCTATCATTTTAAAAATCAGTGTATTTATAATAAGTTCTGCACATTATATTAATAAGCTCATATAATCTTATTAATGGCCAAAATATCTTGACTTTTTATAAAAAACTGTGTAAATTATTATAAGTTATATATTACTAATTCGGTTGGGCAGGCAACTGCTTCAAGGTTTTGAGCTTAAAGGGCGGAGAGCTTCGTAATGAAGTTCTTTACCCTTTTTTTATTAGAAAGGAGGATTATATGCAATATTTTTTGTTAATTTTAGGTTTGACCCTGATAATAAAAAGTGCCGATATGTTAATTGATTCTTCTTCCAAAATAGCCAAACGGTATGGGGTTTCTTCTTTTGTAATAGGAATCACCGTAATCGCATTTGGCACCAGCGCTCCGGAGCTTGCGGTTGGCATTATTTCCGGCGTAACACATACCAATCAGCTTACTCTCGGTAACACAATCGGAAGTTCATTGACAAATACGGCATTGATTGTGGGTATTTCAGCCATTATTATGCCGCTGCAGGTAAAGGATTCCGTTGTGAGGCGCGAGATTCCTACACTGCTTGGCATTCAATTTATCCTTGCCGTCATGCTTTTTATTGGCGGTCGGCTCTCCCGGATAGACGGACTATTATTAATAATCGGTTTTTCGGGATTCATGTTATATGTCATCAGGGATTCCAAAAGCTCCATGAAGATAGAAATAGATGCGGAAGGTGACATTGATACTGATGCAGATGGTAATCAATTGCCCCCGGAAACGGTAGAAAAACCGCCTAAGAGCCTTTGGAAGCTTGTATGTCTTTCACTTTTCTCCCTTGCAGGGCTTTTTATCGGAGGAAAACTGGCTGTAGAAAGCAGTACCAGCATAGCCCAAAGTCTGGGCTTAAGTGAGACACTGATTGGCCTTACTGTTGTGGCAATTGCAACAACTATGCCAGAACTTATTACAAGTATAATGGCGGCCATAAAGAAAGAACCTGATATCGTGCTGGGAAATTGTATTGGCAGTAATATTTTTAATATTCTTCTGGTACTGGGTCTGTCTTCTATTATTTCACCCATTCAGATGGAGGCAGCCCTTTGGCTGGATATCCTTATCATGGGAGTACTTACGGTCTTCGTCTTTGCAATCTCATGGTTTAGAAAGACTATAAGGCGCAGAAGTGGAATTATTCTTTTACTTACCTATATTTCCTATCTTGTGTTCAAGATTATCACGGCATTCTGAGAGCAAATTTTCAAATGCATGACAGCCAAGATATCAATTCTAAAAATAATAGCGCCATTACCCGGTATATAACCCGGGCCTGGCGCTATTATGCTTAGTATCAAACCGAATATTTCCATGGATAAGTTCGGTATATCTGACTCTTAATTTTGAACTCGTATTTACTTAAAATATTAAAAGGTAGTTTCCTATATTTCTTCTAAGACTTCCACAGTTCTTTCGTTTTTGACATTACCGGTATTCAACGTCGTTTTAGGTTCCAGCAGCATAACATGTACCTCATCTTCAGCAACCGGCATATGTTCTATTCCCCTTGGTATAATGAAGAACTCACCCTCATTTAGAATAATATCTTCTGTGCGTAACTTAATAATTAATTTTCCCTTGATAACCAGGAACATCTCGTCCTCATTTTCGTGCATGTGCCATACGAATTCGCCTTTAAGCTTTGCGAGTTTTACATATGACTCATTGAGGCCGCCAACAATTTTGGGACTCCAGTACTCACTGAAAGTACTCAGTTTTTCATTGATATTAATTTTTTCCATTTTAATTTACCTCCAAGTTCAGTCTTAACAATTCTTTTCATGCCATATTAATAAGTTGTTCAGTGTTTAAATACTCGCACAGTACTTAGAATCTTAAAGCTCCCACTTGGCTGTATTAGTATTACAATCCACTTAAACTAATAATTATATTTCCATTATAAACCATGCAGGCATATATTACAAAATGCTATTTTTCTAAAACATATAGTACCCATCATTCTCATCATCCGCTCAATAAGAAAAGGCATGAAAATTTATTATTCCCATATCTCGATTTTAGTACATTTCAACTCTCCGTCATTCAATGTTGTTAAATTGACTGGTATAATCAAAATAGAAGTATTTCATATAATAAATAAATTTAAAAAACAAAACCTGACTCACCGTCGTCAGGTTTTGTTTTTTATAATATCAATTAAGTTCTAAGACAATATTATTTTTACAAAGAAAAATACCACACTTGCAAATAATGTACTGTCGAAGTTAAAGAACTTCAAAAATAGGAGGTTTCATTAATGAATAAACTTAACCATATAATTGCTGATTCCAAGAAGTTAGAGAGTGAACGTGTCCTCGTTAACGGTGGTGCCAGGGGCGGATTTTTCTTGCCTAAACCTATTGCCGCCTACTATCATGCCTCCGATGTCTATGATGACGACCTGCTTGCCAGTTGCTTTGCAGAGGATGCTATATTAATTGACGAAGGAGAAGAGTATCATGGTCCCAAAGATGTCAGCGGACATATTCTGGAGGCAAACCGAAATGCTAAAGTCATAACTGAAATTACTGACTGCATAGAGAAAAATGACGAAACGGTTGTCACCGCCACTATCTCCGGTAATTTCGATGGCAGTCCGGTTCCTCTGGATTTTCACTTTACTCTTAATAACGGAAAAATCAAGACCTTGAATATCGTAATGGCTGATGAGATTGTGGGGGGCGAGCGTTTAATCTAAGTAAATCAGAGTCAATGCTCCATACTCCTCTTTCTTCTTATATAGCCATAGCTTACGGTAAACACCACAGTAATAATCATATCAGGAAATGTACTTCCAACAACAAAATCCAGCTGCATAAAGCAGCGGTATAAAACAAAACCAATTAGCCAGATGATACATCTGCCTAAATCAAACTTTCCACTGCTGCTGTCATTTTTTAAGATAAAGTAATCTGCAATCTGAATAGCAATCATCGGTGCAAACACGGAGCCAATTAAATACAGGAAGCCTGTAATATCGTCCATGGGATAAAATACTGCACCTGCCATACCAACTACTGTTACAAGAATGGCAGCTTTTTTCCCATTAATTTTACTCCATATAGTCTCAGAGGATATTCCGGCAGAATAGGCATCCAGGAATGTTGTGGTAACAGTTGAAAACACAACGATGAGAAGCCCTGCAATACCCAGCCCCGCTTTTACCATAATAGCAGCAATGTCATACTTTCCTGTGTAAATTGCCGCTCCCATTCCGATGATATACATAAAACTGCTTACAACTCCATAAACAGCCGCACTGGTCAAGGTTGCTGCAACAGGCTTTTCTGCAATTCTCGTATAATCGCTGATTAACGGCAGCCAGGACAATGGCATTGCCACTGCAAGCTCTACTGCCGCTCCAAAGCCTATGTTACCAGCTATTTCAGTAATCGGTGCCGCACCTGTAAAGAAAATCAACCTGCACAAAAGCAAGGTCAACAGAAAAAGCAGTGACATGGCAGCCACATTTATCTTCCCAAGATTCGTGATTCCCACCAGAATCCATACAATAATCAGGCCCCCAATGACCAGGCACCAGATCCATCTTCCTGTTTCCACAATCCCATTAATCGAAACAGCACCGTCATAAATCATAATACCTGTCCAGCCAACCAGCTGAAGTACATTTAATAATGCAAAAAATTTGCTGCCCCATGCTCCAAAGCTTCTTTTCGTAGTTTCCATTGCAGACAATCCGGTCTTACCGCCAATAATTCCGGCCAGGAAAAACATCGTACATCCTATTACATGGCCAATCAGAATTGCAATAATCCCTTTTACCATTCCAAGGGGAGCAAAGCAGGTTCCTGTTAGAATCTCAGCCAAGGAAATAGCTGCTCCGGCCCAAATCAAACCATTATTTAAAACTGAGGTACGTTTTTCCATTTACTTTATCTCCTTGTACTCACCGCTGATTGCAAATGCGTGATTCATTGGGCCGCTGCCCTTTCCCAAATCCAGCATTGCCGCCAGTGCACCGGAGATATAATTCTTGGCATATTCAACTGCTTCTGTCATTGTATAGCCCTTTGCCAGATTGGACGCTATCGCACTTGATAACGTACAGCCTGTCCCATGTGTATTCGGATTATGGATACGCTTTCCCGTAAACCACTGCTTTCCTTCACCGGTAAACAGCAGATCATTTGCATCGTTTAACTGGTGTCCGCCCTTTAAAAGCACATTACAGTGAAAGTTCCGGTAAATCAATTCTGCTGCCTTTTCCATATCTTCCTCGGAATTAATCTGCAAGCCTGCAAGGACCTCCGCTTCCGGTATATTAGGTGTAATGATATTTGCCTTCGGTAATAGTTCTTCCTTTAGTACCTCAATTGCTTCCTTTGAGATTAATCTTGCCCCGCTTGTGGCAACCATAACCGGGTCCACTACAATATTGACCAGTTCATATCTGGTAATAATCTCTGCGATTACCGAAATCAGCTTCCCGGAAGAGACCATTCCAATCTTGATGGCATCCGGGCGAATATCCGTAATGACATCCTCCAGCTGTTCCTTTAGAAACTCCGGTGTTACTTCCATAATTCCCGTTACGCCGGTTGTATTCTGCGCCGTCAATGCCGTAATTGCGCTCATGGCATATACTCCATTTGCAGTCATTGTCTTAATGTCTGCCTGAATTCCGGCGCCTCCGCAGGAATCACTTCCTGCGATTGTTAATGCTGTTCTCATTTTATTTTCCTCTTTTCTTTCTGCATTAATTTTTTATAGCGGAAAAAAGTGGTGCCCCCGACTTTCCGCTTTGCTGCTGCAATATGATTTGAAGGTTATACGCTCTGAAAGACTTGCTCCATAAATTCAGCGCTAAGCTGTCTGGCATAAAAGTCGGAAATTGCCATAATCTCTGTCTGGTCTTTGCCGCTGGCCTCATCATAGACACCGGCTGTGGGATAACCATAGGCGGAAGCCGTCCGCAGGGCATGCAATGCATCTTCCACAACAATTGTCTCTTTGACAGGTGAATCCATCCTTTTTTGCGCTGCGATATAGATATCCGGCCGGTCTTTCCCCGCTCCGATTTGTGTACAGGTCAGAATATCCAAAAAGTACTTCTTTATATCCAGTCTTTCCAATGCAGCTTCCACTGCTTTACTATCCGAGGAGGTGGCGATAACCATTGGTACCTGCCGTTTGGAAATCCATTGCAGGGTTTCCTTCACTCCGGGTTTTAGTTCCAATTTGTCTCTGTAGAAGGTTTCAAGCAGCTTACTGATTCCACCTAGTATCTCCTCTTCCATTCGCATAGGCGTATACTGCTGTTTCAGATAGCTCACCCCTTCCGCCATGCTCATGGTAAACATCCTCTGACTTAAATTTTTCTCCGGTACAAGTCCGAGGCTTTCCAGATACCATTCCGAAATATGGCTCCACATAGGCATAGAATCCAACAATACCCCGTCCACATCAAATATCACTCCTCTAATCATGAATGACTTCCTTTGTTTTTTCTTTTAATTCACGTGCAGCTTTTTCGATATCCGGTTTTGCAAAAATTGCACTGATAACCGCAATGCCCACAATGCCTGACCCTTTCAGTTTCTGTACATTCTCGCCTGTAATTCCGCCGATTGCAATGACCGGTATTTTTACTGCCCCACAAATAGCTTTTAGGGTTTCATGGCTGACACTTTCTGCATCGTCTTTAGAGCCTGTAGGAAAAACCGCCCCGACCCCAAGGTAATCGGCGCCATTTTTTTCTGCCAGAATAGCCTGCTCTACCGTTTCTGCGGATACCCCAAGGATTTTATCCGGCCCGATTTTTTCCCGTACCGCTCCTGCTTCCATATCACTTTGTCCTACATGTATCCCATCTGCTTTCATTTCCAAGGCTATCTCCACATTGTCATTAATGACAAAGGGAATGCCATATTCTTTACACAATTTCTGTATTTCGAGGGCTTCCCGCAGAAAATGCCCTTTATCCAGATGCTTTTCGCGCAATTGAACTAATGTTACCCCGCCCTTTATTGCCTTCTCAACCTGACTGTACAGGGTCTCATTACCAAGCCAGGTACGGTCAGTTACTGCGTATAGAAGAAGCTCTTCCTTTTTTATCTGCATTTTTCTATATCTCCTTTTACAAAACTTCGTACTTTGCACTCTTTTCCAAGGTTTCACCATCCATATGATAAATCGCATCAATAATGCGGTTACGATAAGTTGAATTGCCATCCTCCGGCCTCATATGGCTCCAGGCAATCTCACCTGCAAGTCCCATGGCGCATACAGCGGCAGCGGCGGCCTTTAGCGGTTCGTCCGGATTTGCTGCAAGAAATGCGGTCATCAGCCCGGAAAGCTGGCATCCGGTTCCGGTAATACATCCCATTTCAGGCCTGCCATTACGGATAACATAACAATATTGTCCGTCAGATACCAGATCAATTGCTCCTGTAACAGCAATCACGCTTCCGGTTTTCAAAGAAAATTCTTTGACAAATGCAATAGCATTGGCTAAATTATCCTCTGTTACTTTATCCGCTATATCGGCATCAACGCCCTTGGTGCTGCCGCTGCCTAAAGCAAGTGTCTTAATCTCGGATATATTGCCCCGGATGACATTGAATTTAATCTGCTTTATTAATTCAATTGAAGTATTGGTCCGCAAGGTACTTGCTCCCGCTCCGACAGGGTCAAGGAGCACCTGGTGATGCAATGCGTTTGCCTTTCTGCCTGCAAGAAACATCGCTTCAATTGAGCGCTGATTCAAGGTTCCGATATTAATATTCAGCCCTCCGCAGATGCTTGTAATCTCCTCTACATCCTTTGGCTCATCTGACATAATCGGGCTTCCGCCGCATGCCAGCAGTACATTTGCCACATCATTTACAGTAACATAATTGGTAATGTTATGAACCAGCGGCATTGTGTTTCTTACGTTTTCCAAACAGTTCTTCATTTTATAGTTCCTTCCCTTCTTTTCTTTGATTGGAAACCATTTCCTTCAGGATATATTTCCATGTCGTTCCCCCTGTCAGGATTTTTTTCGCAACAGGATTTATCGGCTGCATAAAAAAACTGCATATCACCAATATAGTGATATACAGCTTATACTCTGCTTTATGATCCCTACGTTGGCATTATCCAAATCAGGTTATGGGTCGAAGCAGACCAGCTTCCTCTCAGCCCATTACTATGAGCTCCCCTGTTTAAGTTTTCAATCCAAGAATATAGTATAGCTTTTTGCTGTGGAATACAAGACCTAATTATGAAAATTTCTCATAGGATATTCAGCATTAATATTTGACACTAAGAAAGACTAGGTATATTATAGCAGGGAACAAAGGAGTGAAAGGTGGTTTGGCAATGAAGATTCTCATAATCGGCTATTTTACCGAGACCTCAAAAGCAAATATCACAAAGCATTTTCCAAAAGACTGGGATGTTATAATTGTTCCCCCCGGAAAAGAAATGCTGTATCATATTGAAGATTGTCAGGTAATCATACCCGAACATATTAAAGTGGACCATAGTCTGCTTTCTATAGCAAAAAAACTAAAATTGGTACAGACGGGTGCAGGATTTGATAATGTAGATATTGATGCCTGCACGCAGCTGGGCATTTGGGCGGCCAATGCGGCAGGTGTGAATGCACAGGCAGTAGCCGAGCATGTCATGGCACTGATATTGTCTTATTATAAAAACATACCGTTTCTTGATGCTTTCATGAAAAACAGGATAGCTGAAAATCAACTGGACTATACAGGAAGTGAATTAAAGGGTAAAACGATTGGGATTATCGGCTTTGGTGCCATCGGTAAAAAAGTAGCTGAATTTTGCAGGGTTTTTGATATGAATGTGCTGGCTTATACCAGAAATGCCGTTGAACAATCCGACGGTTTTGTGAAAATAACAGATTTTGATAATCTTGTAAGCACATCGGACATAGTAAGTGTACATCTATCTCTGAATCAGCAAACCAAACAGATGATCAACAAAGCAGTTTTTAAGAAAATGAAGAATACCGCACTTTTTATCAATACAGCCCGAGGCGGAATTGTCAATGAAAGAGACTTGATAGATGCATTAAAAAACAGGGACATTCTAGGCGCATGCCTGGATGTGTTTGAATCTGAACCGCTTCCGATCGAAAGTGAACTCCGGAATCTGGATAATGTGATACTTACTCCCCATACGGCAGGCATGCCTGACGGTCTCAAATTCCATAAAAAAAGATATGATTTCTTTATAAGTAATATAAAACGTGTTGAGAATGGTGAAGAGCCTGAAAACAAGCTCAATCAGTTATTATAGTTTTGGTATATGGGTTGGGTCAGGCAGATAGCAATTAAGCTGCCTGACCCATTGACATAACTTCTCCCCATATACTCAAAGGCATTCTTTTTTCCGATGCAATTCAACGCAGACCTCACAGTGCCCTGTGTGCGCAAACTGGTCAACTGCCTGAACCCGCTTAAGTTCATATCCTCTGCCCGAAAGATACTTTAAATCTCTTCCCAAAGTTGCAGGGTCACAGGATACATAGACTATTTTCTTTGGTTCCATTAAAACAATAGTATCCAAAAGGCTCTCCGCACAGCCCTTTCTTGGAGGATCCACGACAATTACATCTGCATATATCTTTTCCTGCCTGTATTTTTCAGGCAGAACCTCTTCCGCTGCTCCCACGAAGAATTCTGCATTTTCTATTCCGTTTATCCGTGCATTCTCTCTGGCATCCTGTATTGCCTGGGGTATAATCTCCACCCCGTACACTTTCTTTGCCTTTGCAGCAAGAAAGAGGGAGATTGTCCCGATTCCGCAGTACAGATCCCATACGGTTTCATTCCCCTCTAAGCCCGCGAATTCCAGAGCTTTCTCATAAAGCACTCTCGTCTGCACCGGATTGACCTGATAAAAAGACAGCGGTGAGATGCGAAACTTTACCTCGCCGATATAATCCGTGATATAAGGTTCTCCCCATACAGGTTTTATCTTATCTCCCAGGATAACATTGGTTCTCTCTTTGTTGATATTTAAGGAAATACTCTTCATTCCCTTTATATCCTTTAGCTTGTCGGCCAGCTTCTCTTTATTCGGCAAATCGTTTCCGTTAATGACCACACATACCATAATCTCACCGGTTACAAAACCGACGCGGGTCAATATATGCCTGACCAGTCCTTCATGAGTCTCTTCATTATAAACACTGATATTCTCTTCTTCCAGAAAGGTGCGCAGGCATCTGATGATATCCTCGTTTTCCTTTGCCTGAATACAGCAGTCCTCCGTATCAATAATGGTATGGGAACCTCCTGCATAAAAACCGATAGCAAGCTTACCATTTTTCATCCCAACGGGAAACTGTGCCTTGTTGCGGTAATAATAGGGGGGTTCCATTCCTATTATAGGCTCCATTACATATCCGCCTGTAATACCGCCCAGCCTTTCAATACAGTCCGTTACCTTTTTCTGCTTTTTACGAAGCTGTTCTTCATAGTCAAGATGCTGCAAAGTACAGCCTCCGCACTGAAAAGCAATCTTACACTTTGGTTCCACACGGTAAGGGGAGGGTTCTATCACCTCCATGAGTCTTGCATAGCCGTAATTTTTCTTACATTTCATGGCACGGACCCGGACGGTATCTCCTACCAGGGCATTCTTTACAAATAAAGTGTAACCCTGATACTTGCCGATACCTTCTCCGTCATTGCCCATATCGTCTATGTGTATGATACATTCTTCATTTTTCTTTAGGAGCGTATCTTCCTTCAATGTTAAATCCCTTTCAAATAACTCAATTTATGATGTATTATTTATGATATATCATAAATAATACATTCCCAGAAATCTTTTCTGCCTAGAAAATAGTTCTTCTGATATTCGCTTCAAAGAGTCTGTTCATACCAAGCCAGGTTGCTTTCTCATCACCGTTGTTCAAGAATTCGGTCATAGTCTGAAGCTTTGCGTCGGTATTATCCGCAAAGTTTAAGGCCATCGCTTCTATAATGGAAGGCTTCTTTGGTGAGCCATATTCCAGTTCTCCATGATGCGCCAGAATACAGTGTTTTAACTGAGATGCCAATGCGACAGGAAATCCCGGCATTGTCTTAATCCTTTCTCCGATAACTTCCGTTCCGATATAGATATGTCCTAATAATTGCCCGTCATCGGTATAATCATTCTCCGGGAATACTGATAATTCCTCCATCTTGCCTATATCATGGAATATGGCGGCAGTTATGAGTAAATCTCTGTTTATCATGGGATAATGGTCCGCATAATAATCACACAGCCTTGCAACACCTAATGTATGTTCTAAGAGTCCTCCCACAAAACTGTGATGAACACTTTTTGCGGCGGAATGCTTCTTGAAACGTTCTATAAAAGAAGTATCCTGCACAAAAAAGCTCTCCAGTAATTGTCTTAAATGAGATTCTTTTACCTTGCTGATGTATTTTAGCAGCTCGCTATACATTTCATTTATGTTTTTTCCGGTGGTAGGTACAAAGTCAGAAGGGTCATATTCACCTTCATGGCTTCTGCGCACTCTTTTTATATTAAGCTGAAGAGCCCCCTGAAAATTCACCATCTGTCCATCCACATGAATATATTCCATGCTCTCAAAATGGTCGATTCCCTGGGACAGTTCCCACACCTTACCGTCCAGTGTACCTGATTTATCCTGCAACAGAAGAGAATAATAACTCTTTCCGGCCTTTGTTTTCAGTACTTGTTTCGTTTTGCACAGATAGGTTTCCGATATCATATCCCCATCTCTTAAATCTCCTATATATCTCATCCTGACCTCTTTCTAAAATTACACTTGGGCACACAATTCCTTCTTTAAAAGCTTGCATGTCTTTCATTTTGCGTCTTCCGGTAATTGTATGACTCATTATAACCCATGCGTGCCACCATTTCAACAGCTTTCCTATCAGAACCCGGAATCCCCTTTGCAGTTGTTTTCTTCACAATACATAAAAGGCAACCGGACAGTATACAAATAACTATCCGATTGCCCTTTTAAATAAATATCTGCTGCTCTGCTTTGCCGGTTATTTTTTGTCGTTTACTTTTCCAAGGACAACGGATAATTTGACTTCCTTCATTTTATCCTTCGTCATACGCTGAACCGTAACTTCTACTGTGTCCTTCGGATTCAGCCCCGTAATGGCGTTATTAAAGGTAGTCACACTGTTAATAGGACTGGCGCCTACCTGTGTTATCATATCTCCTATTTGAAGGCCCGCCTCCAGCGCCGGTGAATTACTCTCCACCTCTGTTACACATACGGCATTATCAAGACCGGCATTCTCTAAATCCTGCTTTGTCATATCCATACATTTTATACCGAAATAACTTCGTTCTGTCTGGTTTACCATGGCCTCGATGGTCTTCTTTATTTTTGAGATGCCAATAACGGTACTTACATTTTCTTTCCCTTTATCTTTTAACTTATTGGTGATAATCCCAATTACATCACCGTTTAAATTGATAATAATTCCGTCACTGTTTTCATTGGCAGTAATATCTGTAGTAAATAGGTCGATTTTGTTATCCGTTATGTAGGTACCATAATTGATGCCTGATATAATGCCCAGTTCCATGGACCCCACATATCCGTTAGGACTTCCAAGAGCTACAATAGGGGAACCCACAATAAGAGAATAGGATTCACCAAGCTCGGCAGGTTTCAGCCCCGCCTCATAAGCGTCCGGTATGTCTTCAAGACTTGCTGCCAGAACCGCCAGGTTCAAATCCTTATCATAGTCCTGTATCCTTGCCTTTACGGACAAATCTTCATTTATCTGAAGTTTGATGTCCTTGGCATCCTTTATTTTATCCAAGGTCACAAGAATCAGCAAATCCACTGAATTGTTGGCCAGTATAATTCCTGTGGTATTGTTCGTGACATCGTAATTCTCGTTCTCATTTAAACCGTCAACCTTACTGCTTGTACTGGTAATGTCAACAATGGAGCTGTTCACTCCCGTAGCCACTTCCCTGATTTCATAGTATATGTTATTCAAATCCTTTAAATCTGCCGCCACATGGCTTTCAATATATGTGATTCCCGGCTTTGAACCGCTTTTGCCGTCACCATCCTTTGCAGCTTCCGTAGGTGTTGCTGTGGGAGTTGGTGTAACAGATGCGGCAGGACCCTCTCCTGCACCCGGAGTAATAGAGGGAAATTCCACGGTCTTCTTATCTCCACCTTCTCCTAAAATCCTGACAATAAAGGGATTGGCAAGATAAAAAACCACCGCTGCTACTACGGCGAACACACAAGCTAAAATAATCGTCCATAGAAGTGACATAAGCATACGTGTCTTCCTGCTTCTTCTTTTGGACGATATCTGTTCCTGTATAAATAGATATTCATTGGAATCTTTATTGGGTTTATCTTCTGACATCTTTAATTCTCTCCGGTTATTCAATCTATGATGCTGTATCCGATAACTGATTTTGAATAAATCAGAACGTCTCAATTTTTTTCTCCCTATGGACAATCCGTAACCTTATTGTAACATGGACTTATGAACATTGTATGAATGAATTGTAAACAAAAGCCAGTATAGCTTCTATTTTCAAATTTATGGTTTTAATTTTACCGCAAATAAGGTAAAATGAGGAGTGTGTTCACAATATATATGATTCCGCGTCAA
>JAEXGM010000247.1 GCA_023450835.1 Bacillota bacterium
ATTTTTTCAATCTGCTCTGCATCAAGCTTAAGAGTAGGAGAATTCAGGTCTGAGGTGTCCCTGTTCTCAACAATCAGCACAGTTCCCTCTTTGTCCAGGGTGTGGGTATGCCATACACCCCTTTTTACATTATAGAGCTTCATGGGCTCCATAGCGATTCCATCCATATTATTGATAGAATCTCCGCTGCCCCCTGTAAAGAGAGTACAGTTTCCGGCAAGCAGCACAAATACTTCGTCGGACTCATTGTGCTTTTGCATGGTTTTTAGATTCTGAACCTCCAATTCCTCGCAATACCGAAGAATGGCAACTCTCCAGCTCATATAGTCAATAACCGGTTTATATCCTTCTCCTTCATAGGAGGTTATGTCAATATACTGTTTCTCCACGTTCCCTGTCACCTTTCCTTTTCTGTAGCATGCACTATGTATTTATATCTATGTATGTTCAATGTATAAAAAGGCGGCGAAGCAACTTTCACGGAGCTGAGCATATCTTTATACATCAAATTATACTTCAATAACCTTGGCAATACCTTATAACACCAAATCATTATAACCTTAAACGGCTAAGCCAGCTTGACAGTTATCTTATGAAGAGAATTATCAAGTTTTTCAATAACCTCTTTTGAAAGAAGGAATCTTCCTTCCTGAAGCGAAAGCTGCTCTCCATCCAGAAAAGCTTCGCTGATACTGTAATCTCCGGCTTTCTTTCTCTCTCCGTTTTCATAGGTCACCGTAAAATTCTTTCCCTGGAATACAAAGGATACTGCTGCCTTTCCCTCTTCATCAAACTGTTCCTTTACGAGCTTAGGTTCTAAAAGAAGGCTGCCGTATTCGCCCTTTACTCCGAATATTTCTGTCAGTACGGTAAGCAGTAACCAGCTTGCAGAACCTGTCAGATAATGATACAATCCCCTTCCGTTATCCCCGATATATTCCGGAATTCCCGGATATATTCTGCTCTTTGTGAAATCACTGAGATGGGAATAGAGGCTGTTTATTACCTTATAGCCCTCCTCCACGAAGTTCCTCTGATACAAGGCATTGGCATACATAACAGCCATGTGGGCAAATACTGCTCCGTTTTCCTTGCTGCCATACGCAAAGCCGAACATTCTGCCAAGGTCGGTCTTTAATTCATGGAAATTCGTATTAAGCTTATAGCCTCCCAGCTCCTCCGCATATAAATACCTGTCTGCGGCAGCCGTAATCTCTGCAACCTGTTCTTCCTTTGCAATACCGGACATAATGGTAAATACCTGGCCGGTTAACATCATCCGGACGCCCTGTTCATGGTCTCCCTCTACGCTTCTTCCGTTATTGTCATAATAACTGTTGTACCAGGAGTAACCTTCCGCGCTGCTAATCCATTCCGTATTTCTTATATGCTCCTTAATCCAGTTTCCCTTGCCTATAAGATTTTCTGCAAGCTCTGTTAAGGTTATTTCTTTCTTTATTCCGCTTACCGTATGCCTTACTTTATCACAATAATTATGAAGTAAGCCGGTTTTTGCTTTTATATCCTCATAGATTCCTGTATCCTGGTTAAGGAGCAGGAATAATTCTTCCAGCAGGGATACTTTCTCCATACCCTCTTCTTTCAGATGTAACAGCATCTCTCCTAACTGTACCAGATTCTGTCCGTAAAGAGCACTAAAAGCAACGCTCTCTCCACGGTCTTTGGCCATGTCAAGGGCATCATTCCAGTCAGCTCCGCGGAGCCTCATATGGTTATGCTCTCCAACATCGTAAAAGGCTGTTAACAGCTGAATCAATACATGCTCCAGTATAGTCCCTTTGTATTCTTCTCTCTCATTTGTCCTAAGAATATTGCCGTCTTCCGCCTTCCACAGAAGATCTTTTTCCTCACCGCGTACTGCCTGAAGATCTTTAAAATAGGTACTCTCCTTGAATAAAAGCCCGGTATCCCCGGTCTGCATGATATAAAGTCTGGTAGTGAGGAAAGGCCATACCCCGTGGTCCATCCACACTCTGGTGATATTATTCCGGTCTGCTATGAACTCGCCCTGCTTTGTGCCTATAATAGTGGCATTACTTCCGTCGGCACGAACACCTCCGTAATTTGCCCATAACATATCTCTGACGCCGTCCGGATTCATAATAAGAAGGGCCAGGCAGTCCTGCCATAAATCTCTCCAGCCTCTGCCGCCCTTTCCGTAATCATGGTGGGGAAGGAAGGAACAGCCATAGATTCTTCGGAGGATGGGCTGAAAATCCACCCACTGCATCCATCTGTCAAAATCTTCGGAACCTGTATGATATTTGATATTTAATTTCTCAAGCCAGTATTTCTTCGTTTCTTCCAGCGCTTTCTCGCAATACATTCCGGAAAGATAGGGTCTTGCCTGGTCAAGGAAACCTTCTTTGCTCTGCCCATATCCAAATACTACTATGTAAGTCTTCTCTTCCCCTTTTTTCAAAGTGCAGGTATTATAAGCAATACCTCCCAAGGTTTCATAGCCATCTCTGGCAAAGCCCTTCTTTACAGGTTCTTCTTCAAAAAGCAGAGCCTTGGGGTTGGTAAGGGAACCGCCTTCTCCGATAAAATCCTCTATTACAGGATAAAATCCAACGGGAAGCTCTGTCTTTACTGCTCCATCTGCCGCAGTGAAGACTGCACCTCCTGCCACACCATATATTACTTCATTCTTTCTATGTCCTCTCTCATCAAAGGTAAGAGTGGGATTTAAGATAATACCCTCTTCTACGGTTTCCATGCGGTGAAGTAAAGAAGTTACATGCCTGTGATCTCTTATATTATCTGCCGAACGGCCGTATAAAGGAATTGCTGCGGTAGGAGTTACCGTAAGGTCATCATCCAGGGCTCTTAAGGTTACCTTCATAACTTCAAGGGTTTCAGAGAGAGGCACAAAAGAGGTTATTTCAGCTTCAATCCCATACTTTTCAGAAGTCCTCTTTACTGTATGCCACATCATTCCGGCTGTAAGGACAGTCTTGTCCTTTTCTTTCCCAAAGAGTTCTGCCTCCTGCCAGGCAGAGGCGCCTGCAGCGGACCACAGCCCTTTTCCTTTTATATTCACCCAAAAATTCCTGGTACCTCTTTTATCATGAAGTTCCTCACTGCTTACCGGGGCCAGTAAAAAAGTATTCTGTCCCATTTTGTTATCTCCGGCGAGAGTCGGTGCAACACTTGCCATAACACCCTTTTCGTTGGCGATGGGAAAATACAAATACCCTGTTAATTCGGGGTCGTTTAAGCAAAATGTTCCGCTCTCATCTAAATACCTATATCCCTTCATGTTCTCTCCTATCCGCCCTTTTTGGTATCGGGCTGCGATCATTATGCATGTACAATTGTCAGAAAAACGTTTCGATTAAAATCCGCATTAACCTGCACAAATTTTATTTTTACTTGTCCATTGTCACCTAATTATAAAGCTTTTTTACTGTTATAATAGAAATTATATACAACTTCAGCAAAAAAAACAACCTTATTTTTACCTTCTGAAATCCATTTTCCGTAAACGGACACAATAATTTAGCAGACATCTCCTACTACAAATACTCCTATGGAATCCTCCAGCTCCCTTACCGTGCCGGTAAGCCTGTGAGCTGTCTGTTTCAGGTTCTCCACATAAAGGCGCTGGCCGGCAGCCGTTGCTCCCAGCTCCTGTGCCTCTGCGGCAATCTGCCTGGCGGCGGAGGCAATTCCCTCCACGACCTTTAAGGCTTCTTCCTTAGAGCTTCTGATTGCCTCAAAGCTTACAATAATATCAGACATATTAACTGCCAGATTTTCTACATTCCCGTTAATTCCATAAAATACATCCATGGTGCTGTCCAGCGCCAGTTTCTGATTGTGAAGAGTATCTCTGGCACTTTTGGCGGTCACTACCGTATCCTTCGTCTGTTCCGACATTTCGGCGATAATGCCGCTGATTTGATCCGCTGCTTCCTTAGATTTTACGGCAAGTTTGCGGATTTCTTCTGCTACGATAGCAAAGCCCTTGCCGCCTTCTCCTGCTCTGGCCGCTTCTATGGAGGCATTTAACGACAGAAGGTTGGTCTGTTCGGCAATTTCATTCATAGTTCCTATTATCTCTCCTACCGCCAGAGATTTTTTCTCCAATTTACCGATGCTTCCGATAATCTCTCCCGTAATTTCCTGGGTAGCAAAAGCCTTCTTTGACAAGTCACCGATAGTTTCCAGACCTTTTCCGGCAATGGCCCGGGCCTCAGAGGTAAGATTCGTAATGATATTTGTCTTTTCCTTTACAAGATCAATCTGTCCGGACAGCTCCTCCATTCTGTTAAAGCATACCTCCGTATCCTCTGCCTGGCTTTCCGCACCTGCTTCCAATTCTCCCACGGTCTTTTCGATTTCACCGGCTGAGGTAAGAAGCAGTTTCGCATCTTCCCCTATCTCAAGGGCAGTTTTGGACACTTCACTGCTTACGCCCAGCGCCTGGCTTATCAGCTTCTTCATACCCTTTATCATGGTATTTATACCAACCGCCAGCTGACTGAATTCATCCTTCCGTCTGATATTTAAGTAGGCAGAAAGATCTCCCTTAGAGGTTCTTACCAATATCTCATTAGTTCCCTTTATAGCCTTTCCGATGCCTGCCGCCGTCCTGCTGCCCACAAGGAGAGCAATAAGACTTGCCGCTATAACGAAGAATACCGTAAGAATCAACTGTTCTCTGGAAGTTCCTGTTATGGTCTTTTCCGGTATCATTGCAAAAAGCATCATGCTTCCCTTTTGCACCGGCAGGGAGAGGTACAGATATTTTTTCCCTTCATATTCTATATACCTGCTCTCCCCTGCCCTATCTTTTTTCTTTACGGAAGTGCTGTCAGCCTCCGTCATAAAGCTGCTCTCAAACATTCCCGTATCCGAAAACCGAAAGTCCTCCTTCACGCCGCCGCTGATAATTTCCCTTCCATCCTTTGTCAGATACCCTACGATGGCATCCTCACCGAACTGTATATTCTTCATGGCATTCCGAAAAAAGTCCTCTTTGATGTCAATCACTGCAAGCCCTATTTTCTTATTAGAGGTACTATACAGATAATAGCTTAAAGAGGAGCCGTAATTCCTTCCATTAATCGTTACCAGTTCATCAAAATATTTGTGGTATCCGCTCCATAAAAAACGTGCTTTTTCCTTTACAAAAGCCTGCCCTTCTTCTGATGCCTGGAAGGTGCCGTATAAATTATCCGGAAGAGTACCTCTCGTAGATACTCCTTTTCCATAATTCCCAAAAAGAAAAATGTCTTCCACCACCGAGCTGTTTACCGCATTGGAGCCGACGATATTTTGAATAATCTTATACTGTTCCAATTCCTTGGAGGAATCCTCCTGATAGGTTCCGGAATAGTATTTCCGGATACTTTCATTGGTAATAAGCTGGTTTGCCATACTGCTTACGGACTCGAACCCAATGTCAAAATAATTCCCCAGCATGGTTAACGACGCCATACCCGACTTCTCATAACTTTTCTTAAGCTCTTCTGAGGATTTCAAAAAGGAGATTATCCCCAGGGAAATGATAAATATAACAGGAATCAGTATAATTCCGTTAAGTTTAAAAGCTATTTGATTCTTTCGCAACATTTCTCTCCCATTCTGTTTTTATGTCACAACTGTTAAGGGAGCATATCTCTCTTACCCACCTGGGCATTCTTCCGGTATTCCGATGGGGTTACTCCCGTTACTGACCTGAATAATTTGGTAAAGTGTTTTTCATTCTCATATCCAATCTGACTGCTGATGTCAATAATCTTTTGGTCTGTTTCCTCCAGAAGTCTTTTTGCCTCATTTATCCTTATATTTTTTAGGTAATTTATAAAATTCGTGCCTGTAAACTCCTTAAAACACCAGGAAAAAAGAGAATAATTCATAGAGATGTAATTTGATACCACCGCCATGTTAAGATCCTTGTTATAATTCTCCTGTATGAACACCAGCGCTTTATTTATTTTCTGCTTATTCTTATAGTTGTCAAATTCCGTTAAGAGCTTTTCATTTATTTTTTCCAGCCAGGGAGTCAGGGCTTCATAGTATACGCCCGCATTGTCATAATCATAGACATTTTTAAGAAGAGAACCGTCTTCCTCCATATCTCCGATAATATTCTTATAATTATCACAGATTCCTTCCACAATCCTGTTCATAATATCTTTAAAGTAGTCCGCTGAGGTAATTCCCTGCCTGGTCTGATATAGAATCTTTCCCAATATCTTCTCCACTTCCGGGAATTTGTCCGTTCCTGCAAGCTGAATAAGCTGACGGGTCATCTCCTCTGAAACAGCCGCCTGTTCTTCTTCCTGTCTTTCATATTCCGCAATACTGTTCCCCATGGCAAAAGCATTTTTCCTGGCCTTTAATGCTTCTTTATAAGCCTCTCTTAACTGGCTCAAGGAGGTATATACCCTGCTGACCCCTACATAATAATCCCTTAATTTCTGACCAAGAAGAGACTCCTTTAAGGAAGTCGGTACAATAAAGACACTCTGTCCACAGATATCCTCCAGCAGAAGAATACCCTCCGGCAATAAGGGTTGTACCGCCCTGTAATTTGTACAGATAACGCAGTAATCTCCTTTCAGAAAGTATTCACTGTACTGCTTTTCAATAGCAGAGATTTCCGTATCGCTGATATTTTCATTCATCAGCATATATTTCAACTGAGAAAGCCCGGATTTCATAATATTATCCTGCTTTTGGTTCTCTCCTTTTATTTCCTCATCCAGTTTAAAGAGCACAGAAACAATCTTTTCCCTTTCTATGGGTTTTAGAAGGTATTCCCTGGCACCATAGCGCAAAAGCTCTACGGCGTAGGAAAAGTCATCATATCCGCTGATTACTATAACCTTCGGCATACGAGGCAGCTCCTGCATTTCCTTTACCAGTGTAATACCGTCTTTTTTCGGCATACGGATGTCCGTTATCATCACATCGATATCCGTATGCTTTAGAATTTCCAATGCTTCTTCCCCATTCTTGCACTGTATAATTTCTGCTATCTCCACCGGCGAACGTTCTGCAATAGCGGCAATCCCCTGGCGAATCATCTTTTCATCTTCTACTATTAACAGTTTTTGCATATAAGCCCCATATCCCCTTTCTTTCTTCTTACATATGCATATTCCACCAACAGGCCTTTAACCAAGAGGGATCTTTACCATGACCTTTGTATAACAATCCTTCCTGGAAGCGATGCTGATACCATACTCTTCTCCAAAACTTATTTTAATGCGGTCCTGCACATTCTTAAGTCCGATGCCGTTACCGGAGCTTCCCTTCGTCTCAATTTCCCCTTCTATCTTCTTTTGAAGCCTTTCTGTCTCTTCCTCCGTCATTCCTTTACCCGAGTCCGTAATTTCTATGATACAGTACTCCTCATAAAGGATACCTTTTATATAGATACTGGTATCTTCCGCTATCTCCTCTATTCCATGGTAAATAGCATTTTCAATAATCGGCTGAAGAGACATTTTCGGTATTTCCTGCTCATAAATAATATCAGGTACATTCAGACTTAAGTAAATTTCATAATCAAACCGAAGATTAATCAAGGCCAGGTAATTTTTAATATAATCGATTTCCTCGCTTACAGTTACATTCTTGGACACCCATTTCATACTATAGCGCAAAAGCTTGCCAAGGGCGGTGACTGCATCGGCTATTGCATATTTCTCTTCCACCTCTGCCATCATCTTTACGGATTCCAGTACATTATAAATAAAATGTGCATTGATCTGATTCTGAAGCGCTCTGATTTCCGAATCCTTTACCAGCAGCTCCCGCTTTATATTATCCTCCATCAACAGGTTAATACGGTCCAGCATTTTATTGATCTGTACTCCCAGTTCCCCGAATTCATCGCTGCCGGCTTCCTTAATCCGTACTTCCAGGTTTCCCTTCTGCACCAGATGTACCGCATCCATTATGTCATAAAACCGCTTCAATATCAGTTGAATCATCCGGTTGGACAAAAGGAGCAGTAGTACCGTCAGCACAAAAAAGCTGCTCCAAAATACATTGCGGAACACTCTCACAGAAGCATATTCCTCTCGTAAGCTGACTACCCGAAAGATTGTACCGGAGAGTTCCTTTACAGGCTTAAAGCATATTAAGACCGGCTCTCCCTGTAGAACCATTTCCTTATAGAAGATGGTATCAAGACCTTCCGGCTTCTGTTTGAGAATCTCATCCCGGTAGCTGGTCCACCTGCTTTTATAGTCAAAGTCGTAATAAAACTTTCCCTTCTCATCTACAAAACAAGTCCACTCATTTTCCGTGGGTGAATACATCTGAGGAAATAAAAGGTCCATCCTGGTGGATACCTCTATCATAGCTTTTTCACCGTTGTCCAGAGTTTTTTCCGTTACCAGGGCAACCAGATGAAGTTTTGCGGTAGAAGCATAGGAAGGAAAAATATCATCTTCATAATCAAACTGCCAGGTTCCGCTTATTGGCATTTCAGCTCCCCAACTCATTCTTTTTATTCTGTCTGTCCGGTATAGTACCGGCATCATTTCCGGAATTCCTTTAAAAGGTGCATACACCCTTACCTGGTACAGATAGGGGTTGGAATTTACGATTTTCTCAACAGCCTTTATTTCCGTATGGTAGAAGGTCAAAAGCCCCTCTGTCTTGAATTTTTCACCATCTGCAAAGCGCTGCACATAAGCCCAGAAATTCTGACTGTTCAGCATTACCTGGGTCGACATCTGGCACATTTCCACGTTCTTTTGTATCTGTTCATAATTCTGAGTGAAATTTATCTCTGCGTTCTTTACCTTCTCCTTAATTCTCGATTCTTTATAATTGTCAAAAAACAAAGAAGAAAGCGCTGCCAGAGGGAGAACGAGGATTGCCAGTGTAAGCAAGGCTATTTTATAATTCAGTTTTAAGGAAGAAATGTATTGCTTTATACGGTTCACTTGTGTTTACCCGGCCTTTTCCAATATGAAATCTATTTACAAAACATAAAAATGTTTTTATCCAAACGGTAATTATAGACAATATTACGAGAAAAAACAACCTGATTTTTCATCTGGCTGTTTTTTCCTGTTGTCATATAAAGTTACTGAAATTCTTAATTACTGAATGCCTAATTTCTTTTTAGCCTGTTCCATTAACTCGGTCTTGGCTGCAAGAACCTTATCATATCCCCATTCCTGTTTCTTCTTATTGAAGTCATTGAGGATGGAATCGAACTTTTCATCAGAGTCAGCCAAAAGCAGCTTAGGAAGAACGACACCCCATTCATTGTCTACCTTGGACTGAATATCTGCTTCATCAGAGCCGGAAGGAAGTGTTACATCATACTGGGAAGTAGTTATAACATAAGGATATGTCCAGCGCTCCATCTGTCCTAAAGGCTCGGGAGTCTTTTCAGCCCATTTTAATGCCATAGCATTATCCTGGAACATCCAGAAGCAGGAATCAGCGCCATACTGTTTATCATAAGTAGCTCTGTCGGTATTTGCGAGGTTTCTGATTTCGGGTTTCATAGTAGGTATACCATCTGCATTTTTATCCCAGGTCTCACCTTCTACGCCTAACCAGGTCATTAACTGTCCATGCTCACTCATAAGGTAGGAGAATAACTGGATGGCACGGTCAGGATGCTCACAATTCTTGGAGATTAAAGTAATTGTCCAGCCATTGATACCTGTACCGGGTAAAGTATAAGCATCACCTTTGCTGTTCTTAGGTCCGTCCACTGCAATGTAGATGCTGTTAGGGTCCTTCTCATAAAGTATCTTTTCCTGATTTGCCAGGTCTGTTCTCTGATATAACATACAGAAATAACGTCCCTGTGCAAGTTTTTCTTCCATCTGTGATCTCTTGTCGATGAAAATATCATCTGCCAGATAACCCTCTGAACCTAAATCCCTGAAAGTTTTTAACCATCTTGTAAGCTCTGGATCTGAGTATCTATCGTAGATTTTACCGTCTTTTTCATAAGGAATAGCAAGGAAGTTACTTAAAAACAGGTCAAAAGAGTTATTTCCGTTAGGGGCGAACTCATGTGCTCCGATAGGAATCAAAGGCTGACCGTTTACTTCCGGATATTTTTCTTTCGCAGCCTTTACAGCAGCTGTAAAGCCTTCCGGTGTTGTCATATCAGGACTTCCGATTGCTTCGTAGATATCCTTTCTTACAAGGAAAGTCTGGTTGGAAGGAATATTGTCATATTTCTGATAGTCGGCAGGAGAGAAAGAGGAGTTAGGATATCCGTAGATATGTCCGTCTTCCTGAGTAAACCAGCCAACACGTCCGGGATCTGCCACATCAAACCAATAAGGGTCGTATTTGGTAGCAAGCTCATCCAAAGCATAAACCATGCCGTCGTCAATCATATCACCGACCTGAGATTCCCACCAGCCAAGTGTTACCAGATCAGGAAGGGAGTCAGAAGCAATAAGGGAATTTAATTTTTCCGCTTCATTACCGGCAGGCACAACGAACTTAATGTTCACGCCGGTCTCTTCTGTAATCTTTTTGGATACCAGGTTCTCTCCCCAAGGTGTTGTAAACCAGGCAAAATTAATATACCAGGTTAAATCAACCTTTTCACTTGCATGTTCCTGCCAGCCGGGTACTGTGTCTTTCGCTTCTCCGTCCGTGGATTCTCCATCGGCAGTGGGGGTAGCTGTCTCAGTGGCAGCAGGGTTCTCATTGTTTCCTACAGTTTCGTTAGAATTTTTCTTGCTGCAGCCTGCTATTCCCACCACCAGCACAAGGGCCAGTACAAGAGATAGCAGCTTTTTACAACTTTTTCTCATTTTACATCCTCCATAAATAATTTATTCCTTCACTGCGCCTACCATCATTCCCTTTACGAAATACTTCTGAAGGAAGGGGTATACGCAGCATATAGGCAACGTTGTGATTACCATGGCAGCCAGTTTAATCGATGTGGATGTAGTATCCGCAGCTACGATATTAGTAGCTGAATTGGCCATCTGGCTTGACTGTACCTGTGCCACCATTCGGTAAAGAAAGGTCTGGATGGGTTCTAAGTCCACCCGGTTTGTCATATACATAAGTCCTCCCCAATAATCATTCCATTGACCGACACCGGCAAATAAAGCAATGGTCGCAAGAACCGGTTTGGAAAGAGGAAGTATGATTCTCATAAAGATCTTCCATACACTTGCGCCGTCTATTTCGGCGGATTCCTCAAGGGAGGCGGGTATTTCACGGAAGAAATTGATAAAAATCAGCAGGTTGAAGAAATTAAAGGCCGCCGGTATGATATATACTAAAAAGTTATTGAGTAAATGCATCTTCTTATAGAGAATAAAGGTAGGTATCATGCCGCCTGCAAAGAACATTGTGATTGTTCCTATTGCCATGTAGATCTTTCTTCCCACCAGTTTTTCCTTGGATAGCGGATATGCTATCATAGCGGTAAAAAATACATTGAGGGCGGTACCAAGAAGGGTCTTTCCGATTGTCACCTTAAAGGCCTGTGCAACCGTACTGTCTGCGAATACGGTCCTGTAATTCTCAAGAGAAAATTTTCTGGGCCACCAGTATAGTCCTCCCATCATGGCATCCTTGGCATCATTAAAAGAGTTAACTATAACATACCAAATAGGATAAAGACAGAGGAAACATAAGACTATCATGAATATGACGTTTAATGTATCAAAAATAACAGCTCCTCTGGAACGTTTTATATGTGTACGTTTATTTATTTTCATATCAGTATCTTGCATCCTTTCTTTTACTATCAATCAATAATCCTGTTTCTTCGCCGCCCTTAATATAAGGATCTTCCAAGAAGTTTCTTACAGGTCTTATTGGCAATGAGCAGTAACATTAAAGCAATTACTGATTTGAACAATCCTACGGCCGTTGCGTAAGAATACTTTCCAAGGGTCATACCTACCTGGTAAACATAGGTGTCTATTACCTGGCTTCTTGCCACATTTACCTGGTTTTTTAATATTAGTATCTGGTCAAAATTAGAATTTAATAAGCCTGATACCTGAAGAATTAGCATAATTGCTATCGTTCCCGTAATAGAAGGCAAAGTGACATAAAAGATTTTCTGCAGTTTGCCGGCACCATCCACAGTCGCCGCCTCATAAATCTGCTGGTCCACACCGGTTATGGCGGCCAGGTAGATAATAGCGGACCATCCAAGTTCCTTCCAAATATCTGAAATCAAGGCAACGCCCCAGAAATATTTCGGTTCTCCTAAAAAGGAAACCGGCTCTTTCAAAATATGTACCGCCATCAGGAAATCATTGATGACTCCTTCCTTGGATAACCAAGTGGTCATTATTCCGCCAAGTACGACCCAGGAAAGGAAATGGGGCAGATAGGATATCGTCTGTGTGACCTTCTTAAATCCCACTCCCCGGAGTTCATTGAGCAGCAGGGCAAATATAATCGGAAGAGCAAAACCGATGCAAAGCTTCAGTAAGCTGATTCCCAGTGTATTCACCATAATATCTTTAAAGTTGGAATCCTGAAAGAATTCCTTAAAATATTTAAGGCCCACCCAGGGAGCTTCCGAGATACTCTTGGTAATTTTGAATTTCTTAAAGGCTATAATAATGCCCCCCATAGGGAGATAGTTAAATACCAGCATCCACAGGATACCCGGCAGAACCATAAACTGCAGATATCTTTGTCCCCACCATCTCTTCAAAGTATCGGAAATTCCGGTTTTTCTCTTTTTTCCGACCCCTGCTACTGTTTTACTCATAATTTCCTCCATTCTGTCATTACTTCTCTATTGTAATAATTTTTTCCAGCTTTTTATTGAAATCAATGCTGTGCTCGGCTTTCAGGGCTTCATAAGCTTTCTGAGCCGCAGCATCCCTCTGCTTTTTAAATTCCTCATCCACTGCATTTTCAAAAGCTTCCTCGGAGGAATTCTTCTGAAGTTTTATAATATAATAGCCGTTTACCGTCTCTATTATCCCCTGTACTTCTCCTTCTTTCATGGCGGTTATTTTTTCTTCCAGCACCTCCTCTTCGCCAAAGGTCCCTTTTCCCGCAAGGAATGTAAGCTTCCCGGCTTTGATGCCGGTATCTTTTGAAATATCCTCAAAGTCCTCTGTTTGTGCTCTGGTCAAGAGGGCGGAGATTTTTTCTTTTTCTGACTTCCCTCCGTAAAGATAGGAGAATTCATACTGCCTGAAATTGTTTTTGTCCAATTCTTTACTGATTTCCTCTTTGCTGATATCAAATTCGTTCAGATAATCCTCATAATATCTGGAGGCCAGAAGGATTTTTTCCTGAATGGCCAAAAGGGTGTCTTCATCAAGACCGTAGCTCTGAAGCTTTTCTTCACCAAAGTTAAGCATAAAGCTCTTCACCCTTTCCTGGCACTGTTCCTTTTCTTCCTCTGTCAAAGAAAAGCCTTTCTGCTTGGAAAGCTCGTAGAAAATCTGATACCTGACCGCATCTTCAATGGCTGCTTCTTTCAGGGCCTTCTTTAATTCCTTATTATCCGACCCTTTTTGTGTAACGGCTTCCTTCCCGTTGTCAGTGCCGCTTTCATTTCCTATGTAAGAGGTATACATCTCATCCTGCATTCTGGCCAGCAGTACATGATACATCATCTCATTTAAATATACCTTGGAACCGTCCAGGGTGAAGGCAGCTGTGTCCCTGTAGGAGATATTTTTTTCACAGCCGGTCATGATAACAAGGGTCATGATAAGCACTGCTGTATAGATTATTCTGCGTACTGACATATGCTCTCCTTTTCATTTGTTTCATCTATTCCAGTATAACAAAGATACAGGAATGAAAAAGGTATATGATTTTTAAAAAGGTGTCATTTTTTTAGTTATAAAAATACTTTCGAAGGAATCAAAAGGGGGGCTTTCAAAATGGGACGGCAACCAGCAAAAAGCAGAAAGAACTCATGCGCTGGTTCCAAGGCGCATGAGTTCTTTCTGCTTTTTGCTGATTGCCTGTATACATATTTAAAAAAGGACTTTTTGACTCTTATATTATAGCCATATTTTATAATTTTACTTTAATTCAAATTCCCCATAAAAGGTCTGTCCGTTTATGTTTTTTACCAAACGGTATTTTCCTGCGTCCAGTGAAGGCTTGAGCTGGCTTAAATCTGCGGTAAATTCCTGCTCGCTTCCGGGTGCCACAGAGTAGGCAATATCAATGAAAGCCATATCACTTATTCCGGGAACTGTTTCCCAATTGGTTCCGTTTAGCTTTTCGATGCTGTAATCGGCGCCATAGAAGATATCTTCACTGCCTTTATTTTTAATCATTGCTTTCAATTCCCTGGTGCCTACGGGCAGGGAGCTTTCCGATAAGGTCAAATCCAAAGATGCATTTGCAGCCGTATCTCCATTTGAAACAGAGCCGCCTGCTGTGTCAGTAACCGGCATGGTATCCCAGAAAGCCTGAAAGGCCTGGTCATCCACTTTAAAGAAGCCTATCTGTGAATCGTATACATAACCGCCTTTAAACAAACGCAGGGTTGTTACTAGTTTGTCTTTGGTTTTGATATCTACGAATTTCTGGCTGTCATAAGCCGTATTTTCCGTTAACATATCAAGGTTTTCACCAAGGGGGACAGCAGTATTTAAACTATCTAAGAACGCTTCAAGAGCATCTGTGTCTGTTCCCTGCTGTACGTCATTCACACCATTATTCCAGCTGTTAAAACTCTCCCACTGATAGGAAGCAACATTGCCGTTTAAGTTTAACAGTTTAAAATAATCTTCGCCTGTTTTTATTGTCATTCCGCCAAAACTGTCGTACAGCTCACAGCCAAAACCGCCGTCCTGGTATTCATAGTAGACCATTAATCTGTGCTCACTGTCATAGCCTTTTACGGTATATACATCCCCTTCTCCAATGGTAGATGCGAATTCCTTCTCGTAATCCTTCTGGCTGCTCCATTCGTCAAGGCTGCCTTTGGTCTTTCCAAGATAATCACCTCTTAAAGCTAATACATCTTCTTTATTTAATGTCATACCATCAGGAGTTTCAAAGGCGGC
>JAEXGM010000249.1 GCA_023450835.1 Bacillota bacterium
AAGATTTTACGATTTTACAAAATAATATTGTTTTTATAAATTGGAATTTTATTTGTAACAGAAGTTATACCAGAACTGTGATAGAAAAGGTGCACAAGCAAGTACAGTTTATTTTATATATAATGTACTCCCCTCATGTGCCGGTGCACCTATTATGAGTATACAATAACTATTGCAATAGTCAATAGACATTTATGTCCATTCTTATAATATTTCATTAATTTTATTCAAATATTTTTTATCTTTCTCTGTTAAAATTGCTTTTTCCAGTAAATCCGGCCTGTTTTTGGCTGTTCTTAAAAGGGATTGCTCCCTTCTCCATTCGTCAATCTTCGCATGATGTCCGGATAAAAGTACTTCAGGTACTTTCTTCCCTTCAAATTCCTCCGGCCTGGTATATTGGGGATATTCTAACAGATTGTCCTGAAAAGTCTCAAATTCGGCAGAGACTTCATTGTTTAATACCCCTGGCACCAGCCTGCTGATAGCATCCATCATCACCATGGCAGGCAGTTCACCGCCGGTCAATACATAATCACCAATGGAAACATTATCGGTCACTATCATTTCTAAAGCTCTCTCGTCAATGCCTTCATAATGCCCGCAAAGAAATACAAGATCTTCTTCTTCCGCCAATTCCTCCGCCATGGACTGGTTAAAAACTTTTCCCTGGGGAGTAAGGTAAATCACTCTGGGTGCTTTCCCATCCGGACTTTCTGTTATCTGTTCTTTTACAGACCTGTAAGCCCTTACGACCGGTCCCGGAGCCATGACCATTCCGGCACCGCCTCCATAAGGGTAATCATCTACACGATTGTGTTTATTTTCAGAAAAATCCCTGACATCTATGGTATTCAGTTTTAGTATTCCTTTATCCAAAGCCCTGCCGGTAATACTGGCGGACAGCCCTTGCATTATCATTTCAGGAAATAATGTCAATACGTGAAAATTCATATTATTACAGCTCCCTTGCCGCCAATGCATTGCATCCGGCATTGGCACAGTTTGTATTTCTTTTTATCTAAATTAAGCCGGGCATCAGATGCACGAGTATTTTCTTGTTTTCAGGATCTACTTCCAGTATACATTCCTTAATGGAAGGAAGAAGCACTTCGCTTCCGTCTTTTCTTGTTACCACATAGACATCATTAGCACCGGTAGCCATTACATCGGTTAAGGTACCAAGTTCTTCTCCTTCATCTGTCATGACTTGAGAATCCAGAATATCGCAGATAAAAAACTCATCTGCCTCCAACTCTACCGCATTCTCTCTTGACACCAAAAGGTCATGTCCCTTATATTTTTCAACGTCATTTATATTATCAATTCCCTTGAATTTCAGAATAGCCCATTGTTTAAAGAATTTAACCCCTGAAATCTCAAGTTCCAAATATTCTTTTCCAGTGTCTAAATACACTTGCTTTAATTTCTTAAAACGTTCCATATCATCCGTAGTGGGATATACTTTGACTTCCCCTTTAATTCCGTGGGTAGCTGAAACAATACCTACTCTTAAATAATTTTCCATGAAATCCTCCGCGTGATGCGCTTTGCAGGCTTCTCCCAACCTGCTGCGTATTTAAATCAAAAATAAGAACCCATGACAAGCTAGGTATATAGAAAGAATGTTCCGGAAAATTATTTTCCGGAAGTTTTTCTTTCCATTCACCTATTCCAGACAGGGTCCTTTAAAAGGTTTAAAATCATTATTGAAGTATTTCAACAACTACCTTTTTATCATCCTTAGCAGCTGCTGCTTTTACAACGGTACGAATGGATTTTGCAATTCGGCCTTGCTTGCCGATGACCTTCCCCATGTCCTCAGGTGCAACCTTTAACTCCACAATAATGGACTGGTCGGTTTCCTTTTCTGTTACAACAACTTCTTCTGGGTGATCAACGAGTGATGTAGCAATTACTTTAACTAATTCTTTCATTACCCTACACCTCCAATGGAATATGACTTATCTACCATAAACCGGAATTTACGGCAAGATGCCATCATTCCTCAAAAATGTCAACAGAAAATTATTTTGTAATTCCTGCTTTTTTAAATAAATTGCCAACTGTTTCAGTAGGCTGGGCACCGTTCTGTAACCACTTCTTTGCTGCTTCCTCGTTTACCTTAAAAGCATTGGGTTCTTTTGTAGGATCATAAGTACCGAGTTCTTCGATAAATCTTCCGTCTCTAGGGGATCTGGAATCTGAAACTACGATTCTATAAAAAGGAGCCTTTTTCTGACCCATTCTTCTTAATCTGATCTTAACTGCCATGATTTCACCTCCTTAAAATCTTGTGTTATAATATATTATCAGAAATTTTTTTCAAATATCTGATAAATGGCGGTGCTTTTACCGCCGTAAATCGATTACAGGAACGTCTTTATGTTCCTATAATATACTTTTCAGAAAGACAGTGCATTTACCGCCATCCATCTGACCATAGAAACAAATTAATGTTTCTACAATATATTGAAAAGTTATAATGTAATATAACCTGACAATCTAATCTCCTACAAATTGCAGACTATCCGTAATCTGCTGTGCTGCCTGCATAAACAGCTCATAAAGGGCAGCGCGTTCTCAAGCTAGAAGCCAAAGGGCATCTTGAATTTGCCTTTTTTCATGTTCTTAGAGCCCATCATGCCTGACATCTGCTTCATCATCTTTTTCATCTGGTCAAACTGTTTCACCACTTTATTGACTTCGCTGATATCAACACCGGCACCACTTGCAATTCTTTTCTTTCTGGAAGGGTTCAGAATATCAGGATTGGCTCTTTCTGCCTTTGTCATGGAATATATGATTGCTTCCACTCCCTTAAAGGCATCATCTTCTATCTCAACGTCCTTAAGCTGGCCGCCTACACCGGGCATCATCTTGAGAATATCATTGATACCGCCCATCTTCTTGATCTGCTGCAATTGGTCCAGATAATCGTTGAAATCGAATTCTGCTTTCTTTAATTTCTTCTCCAGCTGCCTGGCTTTTTCCTCATCGAAATCAGCCTGGGCTTTATCAATCAAGGTCAGGATATCTCCCATACCAAGAATTCTGGAGGCCATACGGTCCGGATAAAACTGTTCCAGATCCGAAAGCTTCTCTCCCATACCAACATAGAGAATAGGGCGTCCTGTTACTGCTCTGATAGAGAGCGCCGCACCACCTCTGGTATCACCGTCAAGCTTGGTAAGTATGACACCGTCAATACCAATCTTATTCTGGAAATGTTCCGCTACATTGACAGCATCCTGTCCCGTCATGGAATCCACCACCAGAATACTCTGATGCACCTGTATATTCTCCTTGATTTCAATCAGCTCGTTCATCATGTCTTCATCAATATGAAGACGTCCTGCGGTATCTAAGATTACCACATTCATATTATTGCTCTTGGCATGCTCCAGAGCCGCCTTTGCAATGTTTACGGGTTTGTGCTTATCTCCCATAGAGAAAACAGGCACACCCTGTTTGTCACCGTTAATCTTTAACTGTTCGATGGCTGCCGGGCGGTAGATATCACAGGCCGCCAAAAGAGGCCGCTTGCCCTTTGCCTTAAATTTTCCGGCAAGCTTTGCTGTGGTGGTTGTTTTACCGGCACCCTGTAAACCGCACATCATAATAACTGTTATTTCATTGCCCGGCTTAAAGGAAATCTCCGTTGTCTCGGAACCCATGAGATTTACCATTTCTTCATTCACTATCTTAATTACCATCTGTCCGGGAGTAAGACTTGACATAACATCCTGCCCAACGGCACGCTCCTGAACGGTCTTGATAAAGTTCTTAACCACCTTAAAATTAACATCGGCTTCCAATAACGCCATCTTAACTTCTTTTAACGCGGTGGCAACATCCGCTTCACTTAAGCGTCCTTTGCCTCTAAGGTTCTTAAATACATTTTGTAATTTTTCAGAAAGGCTTTCAAATGCCATCCGGGAACCTCCTGCTAGGTCTGAATTTATAAATATTAAGGTTATCTACAATGCATCAATTATATTCTGGGACAAGGTAAGAATGCTGTCTATGGCTTCTTCCCTGTGTTCTTTTTTCAAATCTGCGGCAAGAGTACGTATCTCCTCTGCCATTTGCCTGGTCATCTTAAACTTATGAATCAACCCAAGCTTTTCTTCACAATCCGCAAGCTGTTTAGAACATCTCTTAACAATGTCGTATACCCCTTGCCGGCTGATTCCCTGTTCTTCTGCGATTTCTCCCAGAGAAAGGTCATTTAGGATATAATCCTCGAATATCTGCCTGTTGTGGTTCTTTAATAATTCTCCGTAAAAATCGAATAGGAGGGATAGATGAACTTTTTCCTGCAGCTTTTGGCTGATATCTGTATTATCCATAAAAGCTCCTGTGTGTAAAGTTTTTTTCTTTACAGGTGCTAGTATACCTAATTACCTTGTCTTTGTCAAGAAATTTTTGATATAAAATCCAGAATAGCTTTCACAGCTTCTTCCTGCTGGGCTTCCCTGCTGATTGTCGCCTCTCCGTCACCTTTTTGAACCCCGTAATCTCCGAACTGGGCATGGTTTCCGCCCATGATTTCATGGATTCCTGTTAGCCCTTCCAGTTTTTTTCGATTTAATACTTTATCTTCACTTCCGTATAGAATAAGGCTAGGTATCTCTGTCTTTTTCACCGGATACGCTGCCAGGAGGATAAGTCCCTTTATGCTGGAACTATTCTTTACGGCATAGCTGCTTGCCATTGCACCGCCAAGAGAGTGACCGCCAATATAGGCACTTTGGATATCCGGAATATCTGAAAATACTTTATCCGCGGCATCCACATCAAATACTGCAAGCCGAAAGGGCATTTTCATTAGTATGCAGGTCAATCCCTCTCTTGATAACTTTTGCAGCAGAGGAGTATAAGCTGTTTCTTCTACTTTACCTCCCGGGTAAAAGATAAATGTCTTCTTCAGATCCTTCTCCTCATCCGGATGAAAGATCAGATAATCCTTCTTCTGAGTTATAGAATTGTCCTCTAATTGTAATATCTTTTTTGCATTTTCATCTGCTTTATAATATTGTGATATATACAGGAAGAAAGCCCCTGTAATAAGCAATACAACGGCAATACCAACGAATAATATTCTTCTGAGTATCCTCTTTGCTTTCATAAAGCCTCCCCATTCCATACACCAATATTATTTACTATTACTTATACATATTTTTGCAGGACCTCTGTTACAAATCCCTTATCAAGCCCGGTTATCGGTATCAGTTTCTCAGGAGCCCATTCCGGTTCTCTGAGTTGTTTCTCCATTACCAGTAAATCACGCCATTCTTCAAATTTATATGCGGTTTTAAAATATGTACCCACTTCTGTAAAACCAAACTTTTTATGCAGAGCTACGCTGCCTTCATTCGGCACACAAATAAGGGAATAGATATTATAGATTCCCTGAGCCTTAACAAGCTCAAAAAGTGCTTTATAAAGTATTGTACCGATTCCTTTTTTATGATGGGAATCTTTGATATATACGGAACATTCACAATCCCAGCCATAAGCCGCTCTTTCTCTGTGAAGAGAACAATAGGCATATCCTGCAATCTCACCGTCAATGGTATATACCAGCCAGGGATACTGGGAGGTGATTTTTCTGATTCTTTCTTCAAATACTTCAAGGGGAACTCTGTCATATTCAAAGGAGATAACTGTGTTTAGGATATAAGGTTCATAAATAGCATAAATTTCTTTTGCATCTTCTAAAGCAGCCAATCTGATTTCTGTCTTTTCCATTAGTATCACTCGTCGCATATCGAGAATCGTATCGCGGCATCCTTTCTTTTATGTCTTCTATTTTCTATTTTATATATTCTTTGCTAAATATCTTTCCCTCTTAGTCTTCTATTCCATGGATTGTTTATCCGGCATCACTTTCCCGCATGAGTAAATAAGAATGTCCCAATCCCAACTGCAATGGTTATATTCAGGGAATCTACTTCCGGTGACTGAGGAATACACACACTGGTTCCGGCCTTCAGGTAGGAGTCATCAAGCCCTGTCGCTTCATTGCCGAATACTAAGGAAAAGAGTTCCGTCCGGGGACAGTTTTGTATTTCCAGGGTATTCTCACCATTTAACATAAAGGTGAACACTTCCTGCTTCTTATATTTAGAGCGGTATTCCTCAAAAGAATCGAACATCTGAACCCTTAACTTAAATAATCCGCCCATAGAAGCCCGGATTACCTTAGGATTAAAGATATCTGCACAGGGAGTTATCAATGCAATATCCTTAATGCCAAGTCCCAGAGCAGTTCGAAGAATTGTACCCAGATTTCCCATATTGCTGGGATTTACAAGGACAATATGAGATGTATCCTCCCTTAAGGTATCCGTATATTTATCAAAGACACCTAAAACATAACAGTTTTCTTTATCACTGACCCTGGAAAAAA
>JAEXGM010000027.1 GCA_023450835.1 Bacillota bacterium
CTTTAACTTGAGGAGAGCATCCCTGCCGGTACCATTGAACCAGCGGACAATTGTATCCTCTCCGCCGTTCTTCTTTTTCATGCCGGTAAGGTATAGTCCCTGACCTTCCCATTCCAGATAACTATACTTAAGAGGCAGGCTGCCTTCCTGTATGGAAATCTGGCAGGACGATGCCGGTACCTGAAATTGATATGCCTCCGTTACCGGGTCACTTTCATGGGCGTTCGGGTCAAAGGGTATGATTTCAAAGGAGGTGCCGCATTTTCTTTGTACCTGTGCATCAGGGGTAAGAAATACGCCCCAGTCTCCCAATTCCCCTACGGAACGAAGAAGCGTCAGCGCAATGGCATTATTCTGTTTCGGCAGTATTTCGTATTCATACAAACCGTTATTTGCCGCAAGAATACCCGCCCTTTCGTCTTTTATGCCGGTAAAGCATTGCTGATGTTCACAGCCGCTTGGATTCTTCCAGCCCTGGTAATGATGATTCGGTCTTTCAACTATTTCAAATACGGAATCGGTAAAGTGGTAATCTGCTTCGATACCGGTGGGAATAATTACCCGGAGTCTGTGATCCTTCATCCGGTTATCAAATTCTGTCCGCACCTTTACCCCGCGTCCGTGTTTCTCAAGAGACAGACAGGTCGTAATCTCCAGCGGCAATATCCTGCTGTTTCGCTGTGCCTTTCTTACCCTTATATCAGTCATGCTCTGTATTTCCTCCTGCAGTGTTTCCGTTGCAGCCTCGGGAATATTGATAATCTGTGTAACTTTATAAGCCGCTCTGAAAGGCTCATCTTCTATCAGTTCCACCGTACAGCCATAGTCCTTGGACAGAATTGCCTTATCACCATCAGGCTGCCGGTAAATATATTCGTTACCGATGTCACCGGTATCTTCATAATAGCAGATATGTCCATAAGTTCTTCCAGTGGACTTATCAAGAAGATTTATCGTGCCATCCTCATTCAGCGTAACCTTTAAGTATTCATTCTCCATACCGTCAGGAATTACAAGTGTTTCCTTCTGTATTGGCAGCGTCTTTTCAGGAACCAGTGCATAGACCTTATATCCCATAGCCGGAACCCCACAGGCTTCAAAACTGACCTTTACACTTCTTGCCATATAGGGCTGCCGGAATTTATCGTCCGGCAGATCATACCCAAAACGTACTCCGGTATCTTCTATTTTACAGGGTATTTCTATTCCGCTGTCATCAATAAGCACCATAGGTTTTATTTCCAGTGCCTTCATCTCATCATAGGCTTCGTGCAGCCACTGACCGTATCTTCTTTTCACGTCAAGTATTGCCGACGCAACGGTATTACGGCTCCAGCCTGTTGTATTAAATACTGCGAAGGGATAAGCTTCCCCTCCTTTCAAGCCTGCGGTATCAATTTTAGAGCCTGCTGCTTTCATACTTTCCTTTATCAGTTCCTCTGCTACCTGCATACTTTTATAGTAGCGGCCTTCCATTTCCCTGTGTACCTCATCCAGGCTGCATCCGCAGATACTATCATGGGGATGGTTCTGCATCAGAGTTTTCCAGGCATACTTTAACACCGCATGGGGATAGGCCTTTCCGCTTCCTGCCGCAAATACTGCCAGAGGTTCCGCTAAATTCTGAAGTGCAACTTCATTCTCACGGTTCAGCTGTTTGATATAGTTTCTTGAAGAAGTGGTATTTACCAGAGTGGTCCAGCCATCCGTCATCTGACTGGTCAATTCACCGGTCACCACCGAGAGGTTATTACCCTGTGCTTCTTTAATGCACCGTACGTAATACTCAAAATTGGAATGCACAAACTCATAGTCCGGATATAGGCGGTTTGCGGCAGCAATTGCTTTTTCCAGGTCCTTTTGTACCGGCTGGTGGTCACAGCCATTCATAAACAGCAGATGGTCCGTTGAAGCATAACGGAGCGCATCTTTTAGCTTATTATCCCAGAATACTCTTGCCTCTTTCTCTTCTACGGGAATCTCCGCGCCGTTATTATACCAGTTGGCAAAAAGTACCCCCAACAGCCCGCTGCCATCCGGGGAATTCCACTGCATTTCAGAATAATGAGACTCATAATCCCCGGCCTTTTCCACCGTATTATTAAAGCCTACCGGCTTTACTCCTCTTCCAAAAACAACGGCTTCCATACCGGCCTGCTTTAATAACTGAGGCATCTGCCCCGCATTGCCAAATGCATCCGGGAAATATCCTATCCTTGCTAATCCGCCATATTCTTTTGCTTCCTCTATTCCAACAAGAAGATTTCTCACATTGGATTCACCGCTGGTCAGAAATTCATCTTGCAGGATATACCAGGGACCAATATGAAATTTACCTTCTTTAATATTTTTCGTAATTAAGTCTTTCATTTCCGGCTTTATTTCCAGATAATCATCCAATACGATACACTGTCCATCCAGATGGAAGCTCTTAAAGCCTTCCGAATTCTCAAACAACTCCATACAATCATCAATCAGGTCTATTAATTTTAAACGATGTTTTTCAAATGGCATATACCACTCCCTGTCCCAATGGGAATGAGAGATTATATGTACTATTTTTTTTCTCATGCTCTACCCCTTACGTTAAAAACTCCTGAAAGCCAGAGAAACTGCAGCGATGCTGCCAAAGAATTTTAAGCTTCCAGGAGTTTTCGGTTTTGTTATTTCTGTTTTGCAGCTAAGAATGCGTCAATCTGTTTCTGGCATTCTGCAAGTATATCCTGTGTACCTGCCGCATTTGCATCGCTGATTAATTTATTTACAGCTTTCCCTGCATCTCCGGCAAGACCTACTTCAATAAGTTTATTGGCATCAGAATAAATCTGATCTCTTTGTGCGACCTGGGTCTTTACATTTGTAACATCAAAATTGAAACCATTTAAAGGACTGTTGACATTCTGAGGAAGAGATGCCGCATAATCTGCCTCTGCCTGCCAGAAGCCTTCACCATAGGATGCATCCGGACGCATAAACTGCGGTTTCCAGAGTGCCCAGCGTCCGCCCCAATCCATATAATTGGAACTTTCCGCATTCATACCGTCAGGATATACGGCTTCTTTGCCGTTTAATTCATAGGTCTTTCCCTGAATACCGTACTGTACCATATCATAGAGTGTCTGGTCATTCTCCATAAGATTTAAGAACATTAAAGTTCTCTCCGGATTCTCACTGGTTGCAGGAATTGCTACCAGATTTGATAAAGGTGATCTGTTTGCATATAATCCGTCAGGGTAAACTTCTGTGTAATCCCACCGTGCGCCTTCTTCTAACCATGCTCTCTTCTGGTTACTGAATTCATGGGTTCCCCATTTTGTAATCAGTTTGCCTTCGTTGATATAAGTATTGTGGTCCGTGGTATCAGTCAGGATATCTTTCCAGATGATTCCTTCATTCTGCCACTTCTCGGCATATTTTGCTTTATCCATATAGGATTGTGCTGTCTCCAGCGCCACTACCTTACAGGTAGGGTCGTTAAGGTTGATGGCAAGTCCATGGCCAAGTTCCATCAAGCCTTCCTGTGAACCGATTATACCTGCATTTTCGATAATATATTTATCCGGATAGGCTGCCTTTAACTGCTGTAAAAATGCATCCACACCGTCCCAGGTCTTAAGGCTGGCCTTATCCACCGTAATACCTGCTTTTTCGGTAAGGTCCCCTCTCCACTGGAAGAAGGTTCTGTTGTTCATAGACATGGTCCAGGGAAGGGATACCACCTTGCCTTTGGATCTTGCCGCATCCAGAATGCCTTTATCCTGATATACCTTATATAAATCAGGTGCATATTTAGGAAGCAGGTCATCCAATGCCATGTAGGAATCATTAGCTATCATCTGATAGTAACAGGTCCAGTCGCTGTCAAAGTTCATATCCCAGGCATCACCGGCAGCAGCCTTTACCAGTAATTTCTGTGTAAAGTCAGTACCCGCAATGAACTGCACATCAAATTTGGCATTTAACTTGTCCTTGGTATATTCTGCGATTTTATCCCAGACCTCATCTGTCGCAGCCTTTTTGTCTCCGTAGAAAATAAAGTGCAGCGTAACCGGTTTTAAATCAGAACTGCCTGATGTACTCCCCCCTGTTTCGCCCGTATTCTTTGTTTCTTTACTGCACCCGGCAAGCATTGAAACAATCAGTAACATGCACAATAAACATTGGAGCATCTTACTTTTTTGTTTTCCCATAACTCTTCTCTCCTTTTTTTAATTTATTACAGGAAGATATCTATTTTCCTAAGATGTATACCTTCCGCTGTAATCCTGGCAATACAAATTTCTAGCCCTTTACCGCACCGACCATAATGCCTTTTATAAAATACTTTTGCAGAAAGGGATACAGCAACAGGATTGGCCCTGTTGTAATAATTACCATGGCCATCTTTACTCCGTCACTGGGCACGGAAGCCAGCAAGGCCTGAGCTTCGGCAGATTTATTTCCCATGGTCTGCAGGAATTGTATGTTGGCTACAATCGTACGCAGCAGCATCTGCAAAGGCTGCCTCTCCGAGCTGTCTATTAACATAAGTCCCAGCCACCAGTCATTCCAAAAGCCCAAAGCAGAGAATAAAACCACAGTTGCAATTACCGGTTTTGCCAAAGCCAAATAAATCTTTCTGAATATTATGAACTCACCGGCTCCGTCTAATTTAGCCGACTCCCACATTTCATCCGGGACGGAGGTGAAATAATTACGGATAAGGAATATGTACCAGGCACTTACCAGACTCGGAACGATTAAGGCCCAGATATTATTCTTCAGGTGCAGATATTTGGTACAGACAATGTACCAGGGCACCATGCCGCCGTTAAAGAGCATGGTCAGTAATACATACAAATTAATAAAGCTTCGAAAACGCAGGGCTTTTCTGGACAGTACATAGCCCATCATAGCATTCACTATTACAGAAACCGCCGTGCCCACAATTGTTACGAATAAGGTTACCCTGTATCCGTTCAGTATTGTGCTTTTATTAGCAAACAGCATCTTATATGCCGCAAGGGTAGGGTCCTTTGGTATTATGCTGAAACCATACGCCGCAGCCTCTGCATCCGTTGTCAGCGATCCTCCTATAACCATCAGGAAGGGATACAGACATGCAAGGGAGAACAGGATTACAAATAGATATACGAATGCTTTGCCGATTGTCAGTTTATTTTTTTTCATTTTATACCTCCTGCATAACGCAGACCTGTCTGCGTTACTGCTTTAATAAGGAGTTTGAAAGGAACTTTCAAACTTCACCTCATTACTGCGCATGCTTTTTGCGCTTTGGGAGTGAAAGATTAAAAATCTTTCCCCCTTGTCTCTCACGTGAGTACCAAATCCTTCATTCAGTACTCCCAACTATTTATTTAAACGCTTATCAAGGCTAAATCTTCTGCTTCTATATTGTTCTAAAAAGTTTCACTGACACGAATCAGAACAATGCCGCATCTTTTTCATATCTCCTTGCCAGCTGGTTGCAAAGTACAACAAGGATAAAGGAGATGACCGACTGGAAGAAACCTGTTGCGGAAGATATCGCAATGTCTCCTGTCTGTCTAAGCGCCCTGAAAATATATGTATCCAAAACATCGGTAGTACTGTAAAGGGTAGGCATGGAACCGGTAATATTATAAAATAGTCCGAAATCCGCATTCATAATCTTTCCTACCGCCAGTAAGGTCATGACAATAACCGTAGGTCTCATTAAAGGAAGGCTGATATTTACGATCTGCTGCCATCTGGAAGCCCCGTCAAGCTGTGCCGCCTCATAATAGGAATCATCAATACCGCTTAAGGTGGACAGATAAATTACAGCACTGTATCCTGCCCCCTTCCAGATATTAACCACAAGTAAAATGAAAGGCCAGTAACTGGGATGCATATAAAAAGCAACTTTTTCTCCCCCCAGATTCGTAATGAACTTATTCAGGGTTCCGTTATCATAGCTCAACAGCCCGCTTACGAAAATACCCACAACTACCGTTGATATAAAATACGGAAGAAAGGTAAGAGACTGTGTAATTTTCTTGATATATTTATTGGCCAGCTCATTGAGAGAAAGTGCCAGTACCAACGCAAATATTGTCCCCACAATTATAAAGAGAAAATTTAAAAACAGTGTATTGCGGATAGCCTGCATGGCAGCCGCATTATTCTTAAACAAAATTTCAAAGTTCTTAAATATGGGGTGGACCCAGTCGCTGCCCCATATGCCCTGCCTGAAGTTATATTGTTTAAACGCAATAACCAACCCTCCCATAGGCATATAGGCAAAAAGAAAGAGCAATAACATTGCCGGCAGTCCCATGACATAAAGCTGCCACCCATTCTTAATGTCCACAAATAACTTGTGCCTTTTACTGATAGTTCCGTTTTTACGTGCATTTGATTTTAAATTGCCCAAACCGCTTCCTCCTCGCTTTTGATATATCATATTATTGCACATGTTTTATGATATGTCAATCTTTTATTCATTACTTTTTCATTACCAATTATATATTTTGCATATATTATCTAATTCTTCCAGTATTTTATGTGCATTTTTAACTTTCATTTTCATTTATCAAGAGTTATATTGTAATTTTTAATGATATATCATTCATTGAGTTTTTTTCTTTTTATTTTTATATTAATATTTTCCCCAAACCAATATCTAATGTTTGACAATACAGTAGCTTTGATATACTATATTAACATAGTTAACTTAAATTAGAAGAAGGCGGTATGATGGATTCAACTATGAAAACCGAAATCACTCCAAGCAATACTAACCAAGCAATTAAAAAAAATTTATATGAAATTATCATAGATGATATCTATTCCAAAATCCAAAAGGGTGATTTTTCCTATGATGAACCTATCTGCACGGAGAAACAGCTCTCCCTGCAGTATAATGTGAGCCGCATAACCGCCAAAAGAGCTATTACTGATTTGGAACATCAGGGTATTCTTTACCGGAAAAGAGGAGTAGGAAGCTTCGTTGTACGTGATGCCGAAACAAAGAAAGCAATTGCAGCCTCACCCCCGCAGGTTTCTAATTCATTTACCTTTATACTTCCCTTCGACGTGGCAAAGGGCGGTTTGATTGATACTATCACGGAAGTCAGTGCGAACCTGAATAAGTTTGGATATTTTATGGGAATGTACATTACCGGAGATAATGTATCCAAAGAAAAATATACAATCAAGCAGCTATTGGACCAGAATATAGCCGGAATCGTATATTATCCGAAGAGTAATAAAATATATCTGGATTTGTTAAACAACTTTGTTATTGGCGGTAAACCCGTCGTAATTATTGATAAGACTACTGACTGCTCTTACATTCACAATGTGGTATCCGATAACTTCGAAGGAGGAAAACTGCTTACAGAGCATCTGATTTCTCTGGGGCATAAAAAGATTGGCTTTTTATCCAATGCTTCCATTGATGAAACTTCCTCCGTCCGTGATCGCTTTGGCGGTTATATTCATACCCTCCGCAAGAGCGGCATCTCTGCGAATATGGAGAACGTGGTGAACGGACTTGGATTTCTCTCAGAGCAAATTGCCATATCCCATACAAGTAAACCTCAATTAAACTCTGTAATTAAACGTCTATATGACAGCGGTGTTACCGCTATTGAAGCCGAAAATGACCAGGTCGCTTATTCCGTTATTTTATCCTGCAGAGAGCTTGGCCTCAATGTCCCTGAGGATATCAGCATATGCGGTTTCGATAATACGGTCTGGGCGCAGAAGACTGAAATGGGTATTACCACCGTAAGTCAGGATTTTCCCGAAATCGGCAGGCAGATCAGCCAGATTTTATTAGCCTCCCTAAAGGATCCCTCCTATCCGGCCCAGAAGATTACGGTTCCTGTAAAGCTGATAACACGAGGTTCCACCCAGGCACCAAAGGGGTTATTGTAATACAGAAGTTTTACTTTTATAATAAAAGCCATGTACAAAGGCGTATCATACCTTTCTACATGGCTTTCTATTTTTAAAATATTTTATAAAACAGCTAAAAACTAATCTTTTTACATACCGGCCGCTGTCCCTTTAACTCAAAGCTTCTTTCATCCGGCTGGCAAAGACCGATATACACCAGATATTCACCTCTGCACAGAATGCTTTTTCCGGCTTCATCATAAATCCTAAAGGAGTCTTCCTTCAGCTCTATCTCTGTCATTTTCGTTTCTCCGGGCTGCAGCCTGACTTTCTTTAATCCTTTTAACTGATATACAGGTGCGGATTCCCAAGGTGCCTTTATATAGACCTGTAAGGTCTCAGCACCGGCTCTGCTGCCGGTATTGGTTATCTCCGCCCGGATAAGCGCTCCCGGTTCTTTTTCATTTTTTATAAGTTTTACCTGTTCCAGGGAGAATTCCGTATAGGATAATCCGAAGCCAAAGGGATACAGGGCAGGTCTTTCCATATAGCGGTATGTCCTGTTCTTCATGGAATAGTCCGCAAAGTCCGGAAGTTCTTCCAGGGAATGATAGAAAGTTACAGGCAATTTACCCTCCGGGGATTCTTCGCCAAAGAGAATTCTTGCGATTGCCTTCCCGCCCTGCGCTCCCGGATACCAGGCCTGTAAAATAGCCGGTATCTTTTCTTCTTCCGCCCCAAGGCTAAGTGCACTGCCCGATAACAGCACCAGTATAACCGGCTTCCCGCTGCCGCATATGGTACTCAGCACCTGCTGCTGAATTCCTGGTAATACAAGACTTGTCTTATCCCCGCTGGCGTATTTATTATTCGGGTCCCCTTCTTCTCCCTCAATTCCTGCATCCAGGCCAAAACACGCAATAATAATATCACTTTCCCCACATACTTCCTTCACCTCTGAAATGCGGTCATTGGGAAGGCCAAAGTCACTGACATGCTCCATATACAGATGGCATCCTTCCGAATACCGGACAGTAACTTCCTCTCCCAGATACTCCTGTATACCTTCCAGTACGGTCACATATCTGGAGGCAGTGCCTTCATAATTTCCCACCAGGGCATTGCGGCTATTGGCATTGGGTCCGATTACACCGACTGTCTTTACTTTCTTTTTATCAAGAGGCAGAATATTATCCTGATTCTTTAATAATACCAGGGTTCTTTCAGCAGCCTTTTGATTCAGGATTTTCATCTCTTTTGAGTCCACCAGACTATAATCCAGTGAAGTATAGGGCATTGCATCCTTTTCTTCAAACAGTCCGAGTTTCATTCTTGTCATCAGCAGTCTTGTTACCGCTTCATCAAGCCTCTCTTCTGCCAATAATCCTTCTTTAACGGCCTTAAGCAGATACAGAAACATCTTGCCGCAGTTTAAATCACAGCCATTCTTCATAGCCATAGCGGCTGACTCTGCAGGCCCCTCTGTCACCTTGTGCCTTTCATGAAAATCCGCTATTGCACCGCAGTCCGATGTCACATGCCCTGCAAAGTTCCATTCTCCTCTTAATATATCATTCAGCAAAGATTTGCTGCCGCAGCACGGTTCTCCGTTAACGCGGTTATAAGCTCCCATGACCGCCTCCACATGAGCTTCTTCTACACAAGCCTTAAAAGCTGCCAGATAGGTCTCTCTTAAATCCTGTTGGGAAACCACAGCATCAAATTCATGCCGGAGATTTTCAGGGCCGGAGTGCACCGCAAAATGTTTGGCGCAGGCGGCCGCTTTCATAAATTCCCCATCTCCCTGGATACCTTTTATATATTTTACAGCCAATCTGGAAGTCAGATAGGGATCTTCTCCAAAGGTCTCATGTCCCCTTCCCCATCTTGGGTCACGAAATATATTGACATTGGGTGCCCAAAAAGTCAGCCCTTTGTAAATATCCCTATCGTTGTGCTTCTGCTGCATGTTGAACTTGGCACGCCCTTCCGTAGATATTGCCTCTGCCACCTCATATATCAAATCCTCATCAAAGGATGCGGCCAGTCCGATAGCCTGAGGAAAAATCGTAGCAACTCCCGCTCTGGCAACCCCATGAAGTGCTTCATTCCACCAATTATAAGCCTTCACCCCCAAGCGCTCAATCCCGGGGGCTGTATGTACTGTTTGGAACACCTTCTCTTCCAAAGTCATCTGCCTTGTTAATTTTTCTGCTCTTTCCCTGAATTCATCCAGTCTTTCATAATACTTTTCCATCCCTTGGCACCTCTTTCTATTTGATATATCATTCTTATTTTTATATTATCACAGCATTTTTGATATATCAATATCAAATTCCAAAAACAGAACATTCATAATTAGACTAATTATAAAATCAGTAACAAAAAGAGGCAGCAGCGGCTACCTCTCAAAGGGTCTATTATCTTAATAATTACTCTGCGTGACTTGATTGTCTCTTCAAGGCTTCCTCCACCTTGTCAGACATATCCTCGGGTTTCTCTGTCTTATCCTTATCCTTTTTAAACTTATTTATAACGTCCGGCACCATATCCAGAATCTTTGTCACACTGTCCTGATTCTTTACATTTACCAGACGGGCAGAACCATTTTGAATCACCAATACCGCACTGGGAGTTATCTTGCCTCCCATACCGCCGCCGGCATTATTTTTTGTGTTGTCTTTGGCAAATGCGCCTGCGGCTACGCCAAAGCTCACATCAACCAGAGGCAGGATAACTGTGCCGTCTTCAAACTTTACAGCATCCCCTACTACCGTTTTTGTAGTAATAAAACTATCCATACCCTTAAATAATGACTCTACGGTGTTATTAAAATTATTATCCGCCATTAGAATTCCTCCTTCAATGTTTGAAAGTTTTTAATCAGATTCTTAATATCCCGGTTAAGTATTAATTTGACTCCAATAATAAGAAGAATGATTGTCTGAACTCTTCCTCTGCAATAAAAATTACCCTTTAGTACTTCCTCTTCAAAATCCGGAATTATCTGGACCGAATTTTTGTATATCCCCATAAAGGCTGCCGCTACGCCGAGAATCTGCCCCGTAGAACAGGGATCTCCGGTGCCAAACTCAATATAAGCTCTCACCTTTCTGGGTCTTACATGCCTTAATAGTCCTTTTATACTGCGAAAACCATATTGAAATCCAAGTTTATTTTTGTCATCCTGGAAGAACAATCGAATCAACTGATACTTACTGTAAAGTTTGGATAAATTAGAAGTTACACCTTCTATCTTTTCCTTTAGGCCTTGAACAAAAGCCTTTATTTTACCCCAGAAATTCTTAATAGAATCTCCAACCTTACGAATAAAGTAAAAGACCCCTTTCTTTGCTTCAGTTGGGCCTTCAGCCATTGCTGAACCTTCAGCCGCTTTGGAATCTTCAAGTATTTTGGAATCCTCAATCGCCGTAGAATCTTTAATCTCCTTAGAAACTTCAACTTCCTTTATTTCTTCCGTTTCTATTAAATCTTTGGATTCTCTGACTATCTCTTCACTTCTCACTTGAATTTCACTTTGCACCTGCCGTTCTATGGGAATGGTATTGCTTCCTTCTTCTAAGCCCGGCACTGCTTCTGCCGCAGATTTGGTAATCCTGGCGGTCTCTGTTCTTTCATTTATTTCTGACTTTTCTTCAATCTGAACTTTCTTACTGTCCGCACCAGCAGGCTCTGCCGTAAATACCGATACGTCTTTCTCCTTAGCTCGTTCCTTGGATTTTTTGCTTTTCCCGACTCTTCGCGCAAACAATCCTTTTTTCTCTTCCGAATCTTCTTCTTTTGTTTTTGAACTGTCAAATATTATTCTTCCAAAAATTCTTAATCTCATTCGGAAATTCGTACTCCAGTCCGTTTCCTGATACGTAACTTCCGATTCCTGCGCCGCTTCACTATCACTACCATATTCAGCCGTAAAACTTATTATCCGTAAAAGCCAGGTAATTTTTGCCGAAGCCTTGAAAGCCTCTTCATATTCTGCCTTCAGTTTGTACCGAATGGGTACAAACAATACTATTAATAAGAGTGCTATCAGTAATCCCAAGACAGAAGCAAGAATTATCCCTATTATTTTTAAAACCAGTAAGACAATATGGATCATAATTCTTAGATCCTCCTGTGAAAAAACTCATAAACACTTTACAATTAAAAATATTCCCTTACCAAAAAACCTTCCGTTTCTCTATACATTTCTTCTATCATATTACGAACCAGCTCAAGGGCTTCACTTTTGGAACCTGCCAGACCGACAATATGCATTTCCTGTTTTTGATAATAAGAGAAACTAAGTTCATTGGCATTTATAATATCCAATAGATTCTCCGGGTTTACGGCATAAGTGATGCAATAGACTGAAAAGGCTAATTTGCCTGCTTCAATGGCTTTCATAACCTTTGCTTTTCTGCCTTTTATACTATCTCCCAGATAAAGCTTGTCCGCCCACCTAATCATAATAACCCCTTTCCAACATTCCTGATTGGTTTTTATTGGAATAATTCGTCTGACGTGTACATTATACCACAGATAGAATGGAAAAATACAGACTAATTCTCAAAAAATGACTGCACTATACGAATGCAGGCGGTTTTTTCCGCTTTATCCTGACACTGCTCCAAGCTATTTTCAATAAAATCCTTTATTTCAGACTGATTTTTGAAGAAAACAGGAAGCTTACTTAGAGTATTAGCCATAACAGCACGTGTAACAGCTCTTTCATTTTCTGAAAATAAACCGGACAGTTCGCCAAGCACTTCCTCCTGTACTTTTAATATATGTTCTTCTCCTACTGTCTCTTTTGCTTCTATCTTATCAAGGTCAACAAATAAACTGCTGGAAAGCAGCTTTTCCGATAACAGCACACTGTTAAATACTGAGCCGAGCATCAGACTATCTATGAATTCTCTATAACGGCCCTTGATTTCAGGAAGATAAGCTTCCATCTTACTTACCTCATCAATTAAAATTTCCTGCTTTCCTTCCGTGTAAGCCATCTTTTCTTCAACATTCTTATCCAGAGGCAGCAGCTTGCCTCCAAGGAAACTCTCATTGATTTCGCTAATAATTTCTCTTAATTTATCCATATCCTGAGGGAGAATCAGATATTTCATTTCTCCTTTCAGATTCTCCAGCTTATATCCGCCTTCCATATAGATATAAGGGGAAGATAAGAGCATTACATACATATTGTTAATGCATTCCTGCAGGCCAAAGTAAAAATCCACCCTGGTATTAATATATACCGCTGAAACTTCCAGAAGTTTTGTAAGCTCTTCATAACGTTCTCTGGTGATTTCTTTGTAATTCTCTTTGCCAAATTCACTCTTTAAGTTTAACAGATAAGGATAACTCTTCATTTCCTCCGTATCATATAACATGGAGCAGGTTCTTATCATATACAAAAAGCTTTCCAGGGAACTCATGTCCCCGTCTTTATAAAGGGAAATGCTGCTCTTTAGGAGTTCAAAATATTTCTGTTTCGTCATTCTGATAGGAAGCTGCCCCAGCACTTCTTTGATCTTGCTGTTCACCACCACATTGTCCTGTGTATCAAAGATATAGGCAAGTGCCTTTTGTACGAATTCCTCCTCGGAAACTTCTTCTTTCTCTTCTTTAAAACGGTACTCAATGCGGTTCAGCACATATTCATACACCTGAAAAACATCTGTATAAGCTGTCAGAACCTGCATTTTCTTAATACAGTTATTACGAAGCGCATTTAATTTAGCGATTCCCTCTTCTGTCTTGCTTCCGGCTTCACCATCCAGAAAATATTCCTTTAACAGTCTGTTGAATTCCTGCAAAAGTTCCTCTTCCTCGAATCCATCCGGAAAAGTCTCTGCAAAATACTCATAAAATGTATAGTAATGTATCGTAAACTTAATCTCTGCATACTGGCTGTAGAGGTTAATCAGTTGGTTGATAAAGACAGGCAGATTTCTCTCAAGTTCTTTTCCCTTTTCAATGTCTGCACAAACCGCCCTTAAATGCTTATTCATAACAATAGTTCCTCCTAAAATCAGCTATTTCTGTTCTTCATAATCCACTCTAAAACACTTTGAATCTTCTCATCCCAGTACTTCCACTGGTGATCTCCTGGAGACTCTTCATAGGTAAGGTCATACTCAAGCTTTGTAAGGTGCTCTTTCATATCCACGTTCTGCTCATAAAGGAAATCTTCCGTACCACACCACATATAGAGCTTGGGAAGGGGTTTGCCGGATTCTTTTAATCTGACAGCCTCTGCAAATAAATCATTGCTGCTGTTTTCCACCATATCAGCAGGTCCAAAGATTCCCTGCCAAAAACGTTTCTCTTCTTCCTTCTCTCCTCTTTTGCTGATACTTCTGACATCCAGCCCGCCGGAAAGAGACGCAGCCATACCAAAAGTCTCTGAAGCAGAAAGTCCAAGTTTTAACGCACCATAACCGCCCATGGACAACCCTGCTGCATATGTATCTTCTCTTCTATCAGACAGATTCGCAAAGAAAGACCGGCAGATTTCCGGCAGCTCCTTTGATATAAAAGTCCAGTAACGGTTGCCCCAGGCCATATCGGTATACCAGCCAAGATGGGTGGTAGGCATAACGACAGCTATTCCTAAGTCGCTGACATAACGTTCTATCGAAGTTCTTCTCTGCCAGATAGTATGGTCATCACTCATTCCGTGAAGAAGATAAAGGGTAGGAATCTTCCCCTGAACACCCTTTCCTTCCATACCAATCTGCCCGCTTGTCTGCTGCGGTAGAATTACATCCATCTGCATACACATACCCAATGCATCTGAAAAAAAATCAACATGTAATAACGCCATACAATCCTCCATTCTGCCACCGGGCAGTTCAATTTTTTTAGAGTATAATCATTCTCTGAGATTTGCTGCTATTGCCAAAACACCGCAAGTTTGCGTCAAAGATCACACAAACATAAACTTGCATAGAAAAATTCTTTCATTTTATTACAATCTTCCTATGAAAACAGACAGATATGTTTGTCACCACCTCATATCTGCCTGTCCTATCTTTATTTAAATTATAGGCTCTGTAAAGAACGTATTATTAATTACTATTTGCAATTTTAATCATAGCTGTTAATGCTCTGTAAATGTCAATAATTGATTTTCCGCTATATGATACAATATTGGGCTCAATATTCTTAACTACCACCGTTTCGATTGCAGTATTCACTTCTTTTACTTCTTCCTCCAGAATGTTATCGTCTGATACCAAAACAACCGGAACATTAAAGTGACCTGCAACACATGCATTCATATAAAGCTCACCAACATCTTTACTGTCTAACAATAATAAAGCTCTTACGGCAGTTAAGTACAGAGGTTTGAGTCACTTCATTCCTGCCAATAAAGAGCCTTAAATAGCTTCTAATGTTTTTTCACATGTTCATGGGTAAATAAATGGTCCATGCAGTACTCATAGTTTCCGTCACACTTGGAGCAGAATCGAAACTCCAGGTTCTCATCGTCCAGCTCAGTTCTTCCGCAGACAGCACATTTATGACGTGTAACCTGCCTTCTGCCATTGAAATCCACAACATTATTGCCTTTTTCACCGCTTCTTACCTGGCTCTTAAACTGCCTTTTTCTCTTAACCTCACCAGGTGCAAATCTTCTGTAATTTCTGCCGGAAAAGAAAAACAACAGGAAATTACCAATAGACAATACAATTGCAATAGCCAGAAAATAATCCCCGCCGGCAATGGCCATTATAAATTGATATAGAATAAATGCGGCATCAATATAAGCGAGATACTTGATCTTCACAGGAATAATAAAGAACAGAAGCACCTGCACATTGGGAAATAACGTGGCAAAAGCTAAAAACATGGCATAATTAATATAATCCATGCCAAGGATGATAGGCCTTCCGTAAACGGCATAATAAATAACCACTGCCAATACATTTAACAATATTCCGCATAAATAATACAAATTAAAGCGAAAAGCTCCCCAAGCATTCTCCAATGCCGAGCCAATCATATAATAAAAGTATATCCCGATTGCAGCAAATAAGAAATTGCTGAACTGCGGCTGAATCAAAAAGGTGATAAGCCTCCATACCTGTCCCTGCAGCAGCTTATCAATATCAAGCATTAAATACTCCTGGTAGAACAAAGGATTTATCTGATTGATAATAAAACCTGTGGCATACAGGATACATACGTAAAGCATCAAATTGTGGATTGCATATCTGCCGAACTTTCGTTCCAGTTTATTTAAGAAACTCATTCATTCACATCCCTTTATTTTATCCTAAAACAAATCTTTCTTACGGAATACTACTGCAATAACTGAGGTTACAAGTAAAGTGATAAGAATTATTGTAAGAAATCCGTAGCCCTTATTCATAAAAGGCATTCCCCCCACATTCATGCCGAAGAAACTTGCTATCATGGTGGGAATAGACATAACAATGGTAACAGTAGCTAAAAACTTCATAACGATATTCAAATTGTTTGATATAACGGAGGCAAAAGCATCCATGGTTCCGCTTAAGATTCCGCTGTATATATTAGCCATCTCAATGGCCTGTTTGTTTTCGATAATAACATCCTCAAGGAGCTCTGTGTCCTCGGGATACTGTTTGATACTGTCAATCTTCAACATCTTCTCCAGTACCACTTCATTGGCTCTTAGGGATGTGGTAAAGTAAACAAGACTCTTTTCCAGCTCCAGGAGGTCAATCAGCTCACTGTTCTTTGTTGATATGTGTAATTTATGTTCTATCTGTTCGCTTCTTCTGTCAATAATCCTTAAGTACTGTAAGAATACAGTGGCATTTTTATAAAGAATCTGCAATATAAATCTGGTCTTCTTATAAGTGTAAAAATCTCTTACCCTGCCATCCATAAAACCTTTTAGAACTTTGGTTTCTTCCAGGCAAACTGTGATAATCAGGTCCTTTGCCACAATAATAGCAAGAGGTATCGTAACATACCTGTCCTTATCATTTCTCTCTTCCATCGTAGGGATGTCCACCAAAATCAGGGTATAATCATCCTCCACTTCAATTCTTGAGCGTTCCTCTTCATCCAAAGGAGCTCTTAAATGGTCAATATCAATGTGGCAGCGCTCAGATATTTCAAGTAATTCTGTAGCTGAAGGGTCTGTCATAACCACCCAGCATCCTGCCTCAATGGCATCAAGATAATGTGTTCCGTCCTCAAATGTCTTTAAAATCTCTATCATGATTCACTCCTTCTACTGCACGGCAAAGCAGAAGAAGTTTCAGACCTAAACTGCTCCGTACAGTGCGTTATTTTGTTTTAATCGTCGATACTCACAACTGGGTCCCGCTTCCATACGGTGTTTACGTCCTTTCTTCATAATTGATACCATTGGCATCCTTTGATTATTGTCATTTGGTGTCCACTACATTATATGTTTTCTCATATTTAATGTCAAATAAAAATCTTGAAAAGAATTATGAAAATTTTCGGGAAATAATGGGGCTGCTTCTTGTTCCGGATATCCGGCTCAAAGCAGCCCGCCATATTACATAAATCCTGTCCTCTTAATCATTGTCATTTGGGATATTAAGCTTAATACCTGGGAGAAGCATCATGGAACTGAGGCTGTTGTTTCGAATCAAATCCTCCATATCAATGGCGTACTTATCCAGAACTGTCTGTATGGAATCTCCTTCTGCCACCACATACTCGGTTACCTGATCCTGACTTGCGCCTTCAATAACCGGAATACAGATTTCATCCCCAACCTGGAGATTATATATATCTACAAAGGGATTCAGTCTTAAAATCAACGGCAGCGGAACATTATATTCCCTGCTGATGCTATAGAGGGTATCCCCCTTTCCGATTACATAATTCCTGCAACGATATTCCTGAAAGTTCATTTACCATCCTTCCACCCTCATAACCTGATTGTCTGCTCATTAACAATCACTTAGAGTGTGCTTATGTTTTGTTTCCTTATATTATATTATCAAGGAGCTGTCATTGTTCCAAATATTACTTTATACCCTGTTCATCGTTCTATATTTTCCCATATTTAAGGCATCGGTGAAATTCCGGTGTTGAACTTCGCATTTTTGTGTCGTATAATATAGGTTATCGGAATTACGCTATGTCTATAGAAGAAGTATGAGTTGTAATCATTTTTTCTTCCTCTCATATATTATAGTGTTACAATTCTTGTAAGGAGGTAAACCGTTTGAGCGATTATAAAAAACCATACACTTTAGGAATCGATATTGGCTCCACTACCGTTAAAATTGCGGTATTAAATACAGAAAATAAAATCCTTTTCTCCGAGTATGAAAGACATTTCGCAAATATTCAGGAAACACTGGCGAAACTGCTTGGAAACGCAAAGGAACAATTAGGTAACATAAAAATAGCACCAGTAATAACCGGTTCCGGTGGTCTTACCATTTCAAAACACCTTGATATTCCTTTCGTACAGGAGGTTGTCGCTGTATCTACTTCCCTGCAGGATTATGCTCCTAAAACTGATGTAGCTATCGAGCTTGGCGGCGAAGATGCTAAAATTATATATTTCACCGGCGGAATCGAGCAAAGGATGAACGGAATCTGTGCTGGGGGTACCGGCTCTTTTATTGACCAGATGGCTACCCTTCTTAATACCGATGCATCCGGGCTCAACGAATATGCAAAAGAGTATAAGGCAATCTATCCAATAGCTGCCAGATGCGGTGTATTTGCAAAGTCAGATATTCAGCCCTTAATTAATGAAGGTGCTACAAAGCCTGATCTCTCCGCTTCCATCTTTCAGGCAGTTGTAAATCAGACTATCAGCGGTCTTGCCTGTGGTAAACCGATTCGTGGAAATGTTGCCTTCCTCGGAGGACCTCTCCATTTCCTGACGGAATTAAAAAATGCCTTTATCCGTACCCTTAACCTTACGGATGAAAGTATTATAGCTCCTGAACACTCCCATTTATTTGCTGCAACAGGTGCTGCTATGAACAGCAAATACGATACTATTGTCGCAATTGATGATGTTATTCAAAAATTAGCAGAGGGAATCACCATGGATTTTGAAGTAAACCGTATGAATCCCCTCTTCAAAGATCAAAACGAATATGATACTTTTAAGGAACGCCATTCAAGACAAGCTGTTAAAAAAGGTGACCTCAAAACTTATAGCGGCAATTGTTACCTGGGTATTGATGCAGGTTCTACCACAACAAAAATTGCCCTTGTGGGTGAAAATGGTGAACTCCTGTATTCTTTCTACAGTAATAACAACGGCAGCCCTTTAAAGACTGCAATGAAATCGGTAAAGGAAATCTATTCCCTGCTACCGGAAGGGGCCACGATTGTGCGTTCCTGCTCTACCGGTTATGGAGAAGCCCTCTTAAAATCAGCCCTCATGCTGGATGAAGGTGAGGTTGAAACCGTTGCCCATTATTATGCCGCCGCCTTTTTTGAACCAAAGGTAGACTGTATCCTGGATATCGGCGGTCAGGATATGAAATGCATCAAGATTAAGAATAATACCGTCGACAGTGTACAGCTGAATGAAGCCTGCTCCTCCGGCTGCGGTTCTTTTATTGAAACCTTTGCAAAATCTTTAAATTATGAAGTAGCCGATTTTGCCAATGTAGCTCTTTTTGCTAAGAATCCCGTGGACTTAGGCTCCAGATGTACGGTATTTATGAATTCCAAGGTAAAGCAGGCTCAAAAGGAAGGCGCACAGGTTGCAGATATTTCTTCCGGTCTGGCATATTCAGTTATCAAGAATGCTATCTTTAAAGTTATTAAGATTACAGATCCGAAAGACCTGGGTGAGCATGTTGTTGTCCAGGGCGGTACTTTCTATAATGAAGCAGTTTTAAGAAGCTTTGAACTACTTACCGGTTGTGAAGCAGTAAGACCGGATATATCAGGTATAATGGGTGCCTTCGGAGCAGCTCTGATTGCCAGAGAACACTATCAGGGTGAGGAAACTACTCTCCTGTCCCTTGAAGAAATCAACGGTTTGACCATAGAATCCTCTATGGGGAGATGTAAGCAATGTACCAACAACTGCCGTCTTACTATTAACCGATTTAACGGCGGAAGACAGTTTATCAGCGGTAACCGCTGTGAAAAGGGCCTCGGCAAAGTTAAAAATGCAGAAAATGTACCTAACCTGTTTGATTACAAATTAAAATCCCTCTTCTCCTATGAGCCTCTGTCCGAAGACAAAGCAAAAAGAGGTACTATAGGAATTCCGAGAGTACTTAATATGTATGAGAACTATCCGTTCTGGTATACTTTCTTCACAGAACTTGGCTACCGGGTTATTCTTTCTCCCGAGTCCACCAGAAAAATATACGAGATGGGTATTGAATCCATTCCAAGTGAATCCGAATGCTATCCTGCAAAGCTTGCCCACGGACATATTATGTGGCTTCTTAAACAGGGCATTGATTTTATATTCTATCCAAGCGTGCCTTATGAACGCTGTGAAGTGCCGGGTGCCAATAACCATTACAATTGCCCCATAGTAGCCTCTTACAGCGAAAATATCAAGAACAACGTTGAAGAACTCAGAAACGGTAATATCCGTTATGAAAATCCTTTTATGTCCTTTGAAAACGAAGAAATCCTGACCACCCGCCTGGTTACCATTATGAAAGGCATAAACGATGCCTCCTCTAAGGAAGTAAAAGCTGCTGCTCACAAGGCCTGGGCTGAACTTGAGGCAAAAAGGGAAGACATCAAGAGAAAAGGCGAAGAGACCCTTGCCTACCTGGTTGAAACCGGCAGAAAAGGCATTGTCTTAGCCGGCCGTCCTTACCATATTGATCCCGAAATCAATCATGGTATCCCTGAACTGATTAACTCTTACGGTGTGGCTGTTCTCACGGAGGATTCCATTTCCCACTTGGGAAGGGTCGACAGACCTCTTGTAGCCGTTGACCAATGGATGTACCACTCCAGGTTATATGCTGCCGCATCTTATACCAAAACCATGCCGAATCTTGAATTGATACAGTTGAATTCTTTTGGCTGCGGTCTGGATGCTGTAACCACAGATATGGTTAATGATATTCTAACCAAATCCGGCAAGGTTTATACCGTTTTAAAGATAGATGAAGTAAATAATTTAGGTGCTGCCAGAATCCGTGTCCGCTCTCTTCTTTCCGCTGTCAGAGACAGGGACAGAAAGAAGACTTCCTGTGAGGTTCCTATTGTATCGGATGCTCATAACAGAGCTGTATTTACGGAGGAAATGCGTAAAGATTATACTTTAATCTGTCCTCAGATGTCTCCCATTCATTTTGACATCCTGCAGAGTGCCTTAAAATCCGGCGGTTACAACGTGGAGATTCTCCCTAATGATAACCGTTCAGCCGTAGATGTAGGCTTAAAATATGTAAATAACGATGCCTGCTACCCTTCCCTTATGGTAGTCGGACAGATTATGGACGCTCTGCTCTCAGGAAAGTATGATTTGAACAAGGTTGCGGTTATGATTTCCCAAACAGGCGGCGGCTGCCGTGCCACCAACTATATTAACTTTATCCGAAGAGCCCTTGAAAAAGCCGGTATGAGTCAGATTCCGGTCATCTCCTTAAGTGTTACCGGAATTGAAAAGAATCCGGGAATGAAATACACACCTAAGCTGATTATGAGCGCAATTCAGGCATTGGTCTACGGCGACGTATTCATGAGAGTACTCTACCGTACAAGGCCCTATGAAGAGGTTCCCGGTTCAGCAAACGCCCTCTACCAGAAATGGAATGAGAAGTGTAAAGTTGCGGTTACAAACGCCAAATGGGGAGAATTCAAAAAGAATGTCAGAGGAATTATTGAAGACTTTGACAATCTGCCTTTAAAAGATATCAAGAAACCGAGAGTTGGTATTGTAGGTGAGATTCTGGTTAAATTCCTTCCTGCCGCCAACAACTATCTGGTTGAACTGCTGGAGGCTGAAGGAGCTGAGGCAGTGGTTCCGGATTTACTGGATTTCTTTATGTATTCCTTCCACAATGCCAGCTTCAAAGCAGAATATTTAGGCTTTAAAAAATCTTCTGCAAGAATAAGCAATGTTCTTATTCAGGCACTGGAACTCTGCAGAAAAGAAGCAAGGGTCTCCTTTGAAAAGAGCAAGCGCTTTACTCCTCCGGTTCCTATTAAGACCCTGGCAGACTATGCATCGCCAATTGTTTCAGTAGGTAATCAGACCGGTGAGGGATGGTTCCTGACCGGTGAAATGGTAGAATTAATTCACTCCGGTGTAAGCAATATCGTTTGTACCCAGCCATTTGCCTGCCTGCCAAATCACATTGTAGGAAAAGGTGTTATAAAGGAACTCCGCTTAAGATATCCGGACTCCAATATTGTGGCTGTTGATTATGACCCCGGTGCCAGTGAAGTAAACCAATTAAACAGAATTAAGCTCATGCTTGCAACCGCTGTGAAGAATATGGATAAACAGCAGGTTCATACAATGGGTGTTAAAGACAATTACCACACACGTAATGTAACCTCAAAGACCAGCTTGGAGACAGGTATGTAATCCTTTCCGCAACTTGCTTGCTGCCGGTTACAAATCTATATAATAGAAAGAGAAGCTGCCTGGCATTGAACAAATGCCTGGCAGCTTCTCTTCTGTTTTAATTATCAGTTTTCTTTATTTATCTATATGCAACCCATTACACACAAATGGTCAGTTTTTCAAAATGGGACGGCAATTTACACCAAGCAGAAAGACTCATGCGCTGGTTCCAAGGCGCATTCGTTCTTTCTGCTTGGTGTAAATTGCCTGTACTTATATTGAAATAGGGCTTTTGTAAGGCTAATTATTATGATTTGGGCGACAAGTAGCCTGTTTTAATACATACGCAGGCAATTTGCGCAAAACAGAAAGAACGAATGCGCCTATGGAGAGGTATAAGGAGTCGAAGCATGAGTCTTTCTGTTTTGTACAAATTGCCGTCCCATTGTGAAAAACGGACCATTTGTCGTGCGAATCATCTTATCATTCAGGTACAAGATTCACTCTCTAAGTCTCAGAGAAAATCTCTGATTTCTGAATAATTTCCACTTAAGTAATTTATAAGATTCAGGCAGGCCCTGTATCGTAATTCTTTCATAGAAGTATCGGAATAGAAAGCACTGTGAGGGGTCAGAATAACATTCTCTCTATGAAGCAAGGGGTGCCCGGTAAGTACAGGCGGTTCTTCCTTTAATACATCAAGGCCGGCACCTCTTATATACCCCTTCTCCAATGCTTCGGTCAAGGCCTCCTCATCAACCGTAATGCCTCTTCCCAAGTTTAAAAAGATAGGTTTTTTCTTTAATCCCTGAAAAAATTCTCTATTAAAATATCCTTTATTCTCCTCTGTAGCAGCCATATGATTACTGATAATATGAGCATGTTCCATGATGTAGGAATCCGTCACACTCTCAATATCCGCTGAAAAGGGATCTTTCACAATAACTTTTAATCCAAACGCACCGGCCCGGCCGGCAACAGCTCTTCCAATCTTCCCAAAACCATAGATTGCCATTGTCATATCCGAAAGCCTCTCCCCACCTTCAATCGTACTGTACTGCCATATGCCCCGTTCTTCCAGATCCTTTTCATAGTGTTTCAGATTCCGGTGAAGGGCAAGCAGCAGGGCCATGGTATGGTCAGCAACCTCGTTTGTACAATATCCTGATACATAGCAGATACCGACTTTTTTATCCTTCGCCGCTTTGATATCAATGTTGTTATAACCGGAAGCCATTACAGAAATTACCTTTAGCTTCTGTGCTTTCCCGATTATTTCCTCATCAATTGGCAGAAAGGCTGTAAGCAGTGCATCTGCCTGTGAAATAGCTTCGATAAATTTACTTCTCTGCTTCTCTTCATAAGGTAAGACCGTGATAACTGCCTCCGGAAGGCTGTCTCTTAACAAGGTAAGCTCACTTTCTTTAACCTGCTCTAATTCCTCTTTATAATCACTGATTAAAATATTCATAATTATACCCCGTGCATATCGCAGACTGTATGCAGTCTGCACGATACTGCTTTAATAGAAAGTTTAAAAAATGCAACGCATTTTTCAAACTTAACTTCCTGCCTCCGAAAGTTGCAGAATTTTCTTAGTAGCCTTTATGACTTCTTCCATTTCCTCTCCGGTTCCAATCGTGATACGCAGATACTCTTTTATTCTTTCTCCGTTAAAATGCCTTGACAGGATACCTTCTTTCTTTAAGCTTCGGTAATACTCCAAGGCAGGTATTTCCGGATGCCTGACAAATAAGAAATTAGTATGGGATTCCATTATGGAAAATCCCAATTCTGAAAGCCTGGCGGCTGTGTCTTCCCTGATCTTTATGGTCTCCCGGATGCAGCCTTTATAATATTCCCTGTCTTTTATAGCTGCCGCTCCTGCTGCAATCGTAAGAGCACTTAGATTATAGGGATTAAAAGTGAATTTAATCCGGTTCATATCTGCAATAATCTCCTCGGAAGCCAGGGCAAAACCGAGTCTTAGACCTGCCAGATTCCTGGACTTTGAGAATGTCTGTATGACAATGAGATTCGGACATTCTTTCAGCAGACTCACACAGGACTCATTTCCGTAATCTACATAAGCTTCATCTATGATTACCAAACGGTCCTTCCTGGCCTCAATAACCTCCCTTAGTTCCCTTCGCCCCAAACGGTACCCTGTCGGTGCATTAGGATTTGCAATAATGACATGGCGCTCTGTCTTCTTATAGTCTTCTATATCAATAGTAAAATCCTCTTTTAAAGGAATCTCAAGGGCATCAATGCCAAAAGTCTTGGAATAAGTATGGTAAAAATAATAGGTGATATCCGGGAAGCATATCTTACTCTCCTTCCCAAAGAAACTCAAAAAACAAAAGCTTAATACTTCGTCCGAACCATTTCCCACAAATACCTGTTCCGGGCTGACATCATATTCTTCTGCAATTGCTTCCCTAAGTTTTTTGCAATAAGGGTCAGAGTATTGCCCCATTCCCATTATCTCCGCTTCACTGATTGCTTCCAATACCTTAGGCGAAGGGGGAAGTGAGGTTTCATTGGCATTTAGTTTAATATATTTGCGGTCAGACGGCTGCTCTCCCGGTATATACTCTTCCATGTCATCATAACTTCTGTCAAAAAATCTGCTCATACGCTTATCCTCCTAAGGGGAAATGTCATGCAATGGGGACCTCCCCCAGCTTTTAGAATCTCCGTAATGTCAAGCTCTATTACTGTAAGCCCCTTTTTTGCCAGGGCTTCATTCACTGCTTTATTGCTCTTTAAAGATATCACTCTTCCCTTCCCAAGGCTTTGGAGGTTACAGCTGTGAGCAAAGATTCCCTCTATAGGCACATCAATTACTTCAATGGACAGTCCTTTCAGAAAATCCTTAAATTCATCGGGAAGTGCCTGCATACAGGCAACAGCCAGATTATCTGTCACCAGATTAAAACACATATCCAAATGCAAATACCTTTCCTTTAAAGGGACTTCAAATATACGGTATCCATATTTCAGCAAAGCCCCTTGTATTTCTCCGGCTCCGGTTCTGTCTGTTCTGGCGGCCATACCAAGGGCAATGGTTTTTTCCCTTAAGAAAGCAAAGTCGCCTCCTTCAAAATAGCCCTCTTTTACGGAAGCTATTAACGGAATTCCCAGTTCCTCCATTCGCCTCTTATAAGCCTCCTGCTCCCGGTAGCGGATTGGTTCCTTGAACCTTCCAAGAATATACCCCTCCCTTACACAACCTCCGAAATCTCTTGAAAATACGGCATTAGGCCGTGACGGTTCAGCCTTTAAGAACTTAGGCTCCACGCCATTCTCTCGATACGTCTTTACGAACAATTCATGCTCTTCTTCCATCTTATCCTTATCTAAAAGGGTATTTTCCCATTTCTTTGCAATCTCATTAATAGGTGCCGGCCTTAAAAAGGAGGGGCTTGATACCAGCACTTCTTTTAATTCCCCTGTGCCATTTTCTACAAACATCGTGACCTCTTTTCCTGATTGTATATCCAATCTTTAAATCTTTTATTGGATATTTGCATGTTTTCTGTAATACCTATAGTCAATTTCTTCTTGCTGCCTTACTCCAGATAATATTTTACCGTTTCCAATAACAGGTCCGGCAGGACTCCAAAGGAGTAGGGCATATACACCCTTTCCGTCCATTTATGGGCATCCTTTCCGTAACAGCCAAAATTGACACTGGGTATGTTCAAGTCCCTGATACTTTCAAAAGGGAGAGGATACAGTTGGTCATACTGCGGGAAATTATCCAGAAGTTGTTTTAATGATTCTTCCGAATCATCCATCTTTAAATAACTGCTGTCAGACAGACTTGGGAAGAAATGAAGCTGTGAAAATTCTTCACCGTGCCGTTTTCCTACTCTATCCGCAATTTCTTTTAATTCCTCCGCCTCGGAAGTATTGTGAGGGCAAAAAGGAGGGGCAAAAAATAATACAATGGCAGGGGCTTTATGTTTTGCAATCGTCATTAACTCTCTGGTAAGCATCAAAGATATCTCCCTTTTATCCACCCCTTCCGTCAACCCGGTATCGGTAAGGCTTACTATATATTCCTGAAGATTTCCCCGAAACTCTTTTTCTGCAAGACTGTAAAGCTCACTATATTCCATTACCTCCCATGGAAGGGCAAGTTCTTTATACTCTGTCCCTGAAATCTTGCAATATTTTTCGTATTCCATGTTATACTTCTCTGACAGCTCCTCCATTACGGACCTTGCAGCACCTTTTAGCCTCTCTGTAATTTCCTCCATGGTGCTGTTGTGTACAAAATAATTAAAATAGACGAAAGCTCCGTCGGCGGTCTGAACATTATACCAGGTCTTTAAATCCTTCATTTTTAAAACGGAGGGAGGTAAAGTATATTCATCCTTGTAACCGTCACAAAACTCTGTGTTAAGATGAATACGGTTTACAAGCATCGCCGCCGCCATAGAAGCATCAAATCCTTCAAAACACTGGCCTACATGGGTCTCTTTTCCCTGAATATAAAAGCAGGGCAATATTTTCCCCACCGTCCCCGTATAGATGTACCGCCTGGTATCTCCTTTATAAAGGGGGCAGATGTAATCATTATTAATGGCAAGTCTATATACAAAGCCTTCCTTTTCCCTTAATTCCCGAAACACCTCCAGCGCTTCTATTATACCGGTATGAAGATTTTCCTCCACCGGATTAAGGGACAGCAAGATATTTCCACTTAATTTCTCGGGGTGAGCGCTCAGCTCTTTCATTAATACCAGAAATACTGCGTCACCGCTTTTCATATCGCAGGCCCCTCTGCCAAAGAGATAATCACCGGAAGTCAGATCTTCCAGAACTTCCTCGGATAAAGCGGTTTCTTTCAACTTCTCCATAAGCCTATCACAGTCAAAGGCATACTCCCTTAGTCCCTTATAATCTTCTATTCCTACGGTATCTATATGTCCATGGAATATCAGGGTATCTCCAGTTCCCTCTTTTTCTCCTTTTATATAAGCAAAAACATTTCTCCGTCCAAAGGAATCCTCTTTTAGTTCTTGTATCCTTACATACTCCGGGTGCTCTTTAAAATATGGTATTTCTCTTAAATATTCCTCCAGAAAAAGCGCAATATCTCTTTCTCCCTTTGTTGAATTCACGCTGGGTATTGCCACTAACCTTTTTGTCAAATCTTTCATTTCTTCAAACATTACATACCTCCTGCGTTACCGGAAATAAATCTTTAAATAAAAATAACAGCGAGGATACTCTTCTCAAGCGTCCTCGCTGTTACTTTATGATTCTTTTTCCATTTAGATATTGGTATTATATCGGTTTAAGTCAATTTCTGCTACTGTTTTAATTCTGAAAATTCGAAGGCCTCTTTGTAATTTTTACAATATAAAGAAGATATACTTATTGTCAGAGCTTACTTTCTCTTTAGTCTAAGCGCAATTTAACCCCATACAGAGAAATACTCAGACATGATTAAATACTGATTGACAGCACTGATTATTATCTGCATAATGTATTTCAAGTATTATCCCATAATGCATGCCGATTTTCTATTGCCATCCATATTTTAAATAAACTATTCTGAATAAATTATTTAATGATATGAACATTAAAAGCCCTGTCTTATATGTTTACAGGCAATTTGTACAAAGCAGAAAGCACGCATGCGCCTTGGAATCAGTGCATGCGTGCTTTCTGCTTTGTGCAAATTGCCGTCCCATTGAAAGAAGAACAATTTTCACTAAAGCGCATCACATGGAGGATAGGTTGAAAAAACAAAAAGCAGTTTTTTCAACTGCGGATTCAGGAATATCAAATCGAAGATTTGATATTCACGAAAGGGGTTATTATGATACAATTAACGGAGCTTCTGCATTTGAATATTTTTAACAGTTTTCATCTTATTGCCGGAGAAGAAGGACTTGAGAGGACTATATCCAATGTTGTAATTCTGGAATATGAGAGCATTGAAAATAATTACAATGATTTTAACAAAGGAGATTTCGTACTGACATCGTTGTTCTTTGCCAAGGATAATGAGGATTATATCTATGAAGCTTTTTCCCACCTGATGGAACGGGACATTTCGGGGATTGCCGTTAAGACTGTATATTTTACAAACCTTCCTTCTGCCTGTATCGCTCTGGCAAAGGAGAAACAGGTGCCTCTTTTTACCTTCTCTGATGTCTACATGGAGGATGTTGTAATCAATGTCTATGACTACATAAAATCCCAGCAAAGATATTATATTCACGAGGAAAAAGTGGAAAAGCTATTATCCTCCACTCTTACTGCGACTGAAGTTCTTTCCTTGGCCAGAGAACTAAATCCTGAATTCGAAAGCCATGTTACGGCCATGTACCTCTTAATAAAAGATACCCCGGGAGAAAATCAGCTCTTTCGTATCTTTAACCAGCTTCAATACCACAGAAGCAGAAATCATACCCTGACAGATTTCTTTCTGGTAAAATATAAAAAAGGCTTCCTGGTGCTTTATCACTACGATAAAATCCCCAGCTTTCCTCAGGCGGAAAAAGTTCTTACTCCTTTACTTAACTCCTTTTCCCTGGAGAGAGAACAATACAGTATCGGTCTCTGTGAGAATTATTATCCGCTGGAACAACTGGATCTTTGTATTCAAAAAAGCATTTACGCCGCTTTTGTTGCAAAGTTTACCGGTGTCTCCCTTCTTAACAGTTCTGAACTCGGCCTTTACTGGTTCCTGCTGCCATTGACAGAAAATAAATGTGCCATGGAGTATTACAAAAGCCTTTCTGAGATTGTAATGCAGTATGATATCGTCAACCATTCCGATTTATCGGGAACCCTTAAGACCTTAAATCAGAACGGCTGGGATATAAAAGTGACGGCTGCAAAGTTATTCCAGCATCCTAACACCATAAGGTACCGTCTTTCCAAAGCAAAACTTCTGTTACACTCTCAGGAAGACTCCTTATTTTTTCAGCTTGTAAACACCATTTTATTTCTGGAGCAATGGGAGCAGATGTTTCTTTGAACTATTTTATGATTTTAACAAACTTTTTCTTTCCGATTTTTAAAACATCGCCGCAGATTAATACCTGGTCCAAATCCCCCTGGGTAAGCACTTCACCATTAAGAGATATCCCTCCCTGGGCAAGAAGCCTCCTGAATTCGCTGCCGCTGGCAACATACTTTTCTTCGGTTAATCTTGGGATAATCCCTGCAAGATTATCCTTTTCCAGGTCTATTATAAGCTCCGGAATATCCTCAGGGATGCCTTTGTTTATAAAAGCTTCCAGGTAATATTTCTCGGCTTCCTCAGCTTCGTCCTTATGGTACAGGCCTGTTATGATTCTGGCCAATTCATATTTCACATCTCTGGGATTCTTCCCGCCTTCCAGTTCTTTTCTTAATTCATCCACCTTATCCGGATGCTCATCTGTTACAAGTTCATAGTACCTGATAATAAGGGAATCCGGGACTTCCATAACTTTCTTAAACATAGTACTGGCCGGTTCATGTATACCGATATAATTTCCAAGGCTTTTACTCATCTTCTCCACCCCGTCAAGACCTTCCAGAATTGGCATAAACACTGCTGCCTGAGGTTCCAGGCCCATCCACTTCTGAAGATTTCTGCCCATAAGAATATTAAAGGTCTGGTCGGTTCCTCCAATCTCGATATCTGCCTTCAGAGCTACGGAATCGTAAGCCTGCATGAGAGGATAAAAGAATTCATGGAGACCTATGGGTACATTGTTCTTATATCTTTCTGTGAAATCGTCTCTTTCCAGGATTCTGGCAACTGTAACGGACGCCGCCAAACGAATAACTTCTTCAAAATTTAAATTCTTCAGCCAACTGCTGTTAAATACTACCTCCGTCTTCTCCTTATCCACAATCTCAAAAATCTGATCGGTATAGGTCTTTGCATTCTCCCTTACCTGTTCTTCACTGAGTGCGGCTCTTCCCTTGGATCTGCCCGTGGGGTCCCCTATTTTCCCGGTAAAATCACCGATAACAATAACCGCCCTGTGCCCTAATTCCTGCATCTGTCTGATTTTACGCAGTACAACGCTGTGTCCCAAATGAATGTCCGGCGCACTTGGGTCAAGTCCTAATTTGATAGTAAGTCCTCTTTCTTCTGCAATCGCTCTTGTAAGTTTGTTCCTTAGTTCCTCCTCTCCCACAATTTCCTTTGCCCCCTTGGCAATCATCTTCATCTGCTCTTCTACGGATTTCATTACCTTCCTGTCCTTTCTCATTTTTTTATGAGTCTCATATCCTTTATGAACTCATGTCTTTTTATAAGCTCATATCTTTCTATGAACTCATATCTTTTTATGAACTCATGTCTTTTTATAAGCTCATATCTTTTTATGAACTCATGTCTTTTTATAAGCTCATATCTTTTTATGAACTCATATCTTTTTATGAACCCATGTCTTTTTATGAGCTCATATCTTTCTTATGAGTCTCATGTCTTCTATGAGATAAGCGCGCATGGTTCCGGAGTTTATTTTAAGCGTCATGTGATTACATAAGCCATAGATTCCAAAATACTTCCGGGCTTTATAATATCGAAGTAATTTTTAATCACTAAAAGTCTGCAAATAAAAAAGCTCCCATCCTTCTTACGAAAGGACGAGAGCATATACTCCGTGTTACCACCTTTTCTTTATAAACAATTCGCATTGCTTACCTCTTCAAGTACTCCACTCTTAGTGGGTTATACTCTAGCACTATAACGTGTGCAGGTTACGTCGCAGCCTACTTTAATTTGTTCGGTGCGCAGCTCAAAGATGTATTCATAATCAGACTGCCATGCGCCTCTCATCTACCGGCTGCTTTCTGTTTGGATTACCGATTATTACTTCTTCTTATCATTGCTTTTAAGACTTATTAAATTGTATCTATTATATGGAGGTTTTCACTATTTGTCAAGCCTAAAATATTTTTTAAACCCTATTGACCGAATCGGTCGACAGCGTTATAATAGCATCGACCGATTCGGTTTACACTGTTAACAGGAGGTGAACTTTTTGGAAAAGTTCGAAAATCTGCCAGAGGAAAAGCAAAAAACTATCATAGATGCCGCCCTTAAGATCTTTGCCGCTAATGGTTATAAAAAGACTTCCATCAGCGATATTGCCACAAAAGCCGGTATATCTAAGGCAATGGTTTTTCACTATTTCGGCACAAAAAAAGAATTATACCTGTACTTAATTCGGTTATGCTGCAATATTATCACCAATGAAATAAAAGAAAATTTTGATAATACCATAACCGACTTTTTTGAGCGCATTACTTCAGCATCCAATATAAAGATAGCTGCTATGAAAAAATATGCAGCAATTCCCGCTTTCCTGACCAATATTTATTTTGAAACGGACGAGGAAGTCAGAAAAGATATTGAAGCTCTGCTGGCAGAGGGGGATGAATTCAGAAGCCATCTGGCTTTTGACGGCCTCGACACTTCCAGATTCAAAGAAAATATTGATGTGAATCTGGTTATGAAAATGCTGGTATGGATGGCGGAGGGCTTCAGCAATGATTTAAATCTCAAAGGAGAATTTGATCTTGAGACGCTGATCAATGAATTCTACAAATGCCTGGACTTATTAAAAGAAAATCTGTATAAAGCTCCTTAATCAGTCTTCGTACTGCCTTGTGCGGATGCAGGACAGTATTGGCAATTCTTATCCGGCTGTAATGTACATTTAAAATGAAATGCGGGAGAAAATAGTGTGAACTGTCGTTTTTCAACTACGTATCCAGGAATATCAAATTGAAGATTTGATATTCACGAAAGGAGTTATTATGAATGTTATTGAAATCAAAAATCTGACCAAAAGCTATGGAAGTGCCAGGGGAATTACAGATGTTACTCTATCCGTAGAACAGGGCGAAGTCTTTGGTTTTATCGGGCCTAATGGTGCCGGAAAATCCACTACCATCCGTACTCTTCTTGGTCTTATCCATCCTACCGGGGGTACTGCTGCTATTTTTGGCAAGAGCTGTATAGAAGATCCCAGTGTCAGAAAAGAGCTTGGTTATCTGCCTTCCGAAGTATTCTATTATGATAACATGAAGGTAATTGACCTCTTAAAATACTCCGCCAGCTTTTATGGAAAGGACTGTACAAAACGAATAAAAGAGCTTGCTGAGGTCATGGACCTGGATTTAAAGAAGAAAATAGAAGACCTTTCCTTTGGTAATAAGAAAAAAGTAGGTATCGTGCAGGGGCTTCTTCATGAACCGAAACTCATAATACTGGATGAGCCCACCAGCGGTCTGGACCCTCTGATGCAGCAGAAGTTCTTTGAACTGATTGAGAATGAAAACAAAAAGGGAGCTACCGTATTCTTCTCCTCCCATATTCTGAGCGAAGTTCAAAGAATGTGTACACGTGTAGCTTTTATAAAAGAAGGCAGAATCATAAAGCTGGAAAAAATGAGTACCCTTTCTGAAAACAGCTATAAGAAAATACACTTGGAATCCAAAGCTAAAATTTCCGATACTGTATTTAACGTACCCGGAATCAGTGCTTTAAAACTGGACCAGGAAAATGCAGACTTTATATTCAAAGGCAATATTAATGAAATTCTGAAGAAAGTATCAGAAATTGACCTCCGCAATATTTCTATTGCCGAGCCGGATTTGGAAGAAATCTTTTTACATTACTACGCAAAGGAGGATTAAGGGCTATGAACATCTACCGCTTTGAACTAAAAAGCCTGCGAAAGAACACCATTATCTGGACCTGTTCCCTGTTCGCACTGGCAGCCCTCTATTTATCCCTGTACCCAAGCATTTCCAAAGACGCATCGGATTTTAAGAATCTTCTTGGCGGCTACCCCCAGGCCATCAGAGATATGCTTGGTATTCAGCTTGATTATATCACTTCTCTTCTTGGATTTTACTCCATGATTTTTGCCTTTATCCTATTGGGAGGTGCCATTCAGGCTATGAACCTCGGGCTTTCCATGTTATCAAAGGAGTCCAGAGAGAGAACCGCTGACTTTCTGCTTGTGAAGCCGGTATCCAGAACATCCATAACAACCTATAAGCTTCTGGCTTCCTTTACTTCTTTACTGCTTACAAATGCTGTGTTTTTCCTCGCATCCTTTCTCCTTGCAAATGCAGTAAAAACTGAGAGTCTGGATTTTAAATTATTCTTCATGGTAAATATTATCCTTCTGTTTGTCCAGATAATATTCTTCTCTCTGGGTCTGGTAATCTCAGTGTTTTTTAAAACACTAAAGACAGTACTGCCTCTGTCCCTGGGTATTGTCTTTGGCCTATATATGATCGGCTCACTGCTTGCCTCCGGAGACGATGCGGATATTGTACGTTATTTTTCACCTTTTAAGTATTTTGATATCATTTATATCATTACTCACGGAAGCTATGAGATATCCTATCTTCTGACCGGTCTGATTATCTCCGTTGTATCAATAGCCGCAAGCTATATTATTTATAACAAAAAGGATATTCATGCGGTCAGCTAACGAATAGTAACTATTTAAAAAGAATATGAAATCATAGATTTCATATTCAGAAAAGAGGTAATTATGAATGTATTTTTCCGTGAGCTAAAAGCAAATCGTAAAGCTCTGTTGATATGGTGTATCTGTATGTTTTTACTTGTCATCAGCGGTATGGGCAAATACAGTGCCTATACTTCCGGTAACAACAGTGAGGTATTTAACGAAATCCCTCATTCTGTCAGAGCACTATTAGGTTTTTCTGACTTTAACGTAACTACCATTGACGGTTTTTATGCCATGTTATTCGTCTATATTGGCCTTACGGTAGCAATACATGCCGCTCTTTTAGGCTGTGGTATTATTTCCAAAGAAGAAAGAGATAAAACTACGGAATTCCTAATGGCAAAACCGATATCCAGAAAGAAGATATTGACAGCAAAATATGCTGCCGCTATCACGAACCTGGTTATTGTAAATCTGGTGACACTGGTATCTTCCATCATTGCAGTAGATAATTTTAAAGGTGGAAAGGATATTCATACAATAATATTATTGTTTATGGCAAGCCAATTCCTTATACAGCTTATTTTCTTTTCCCTTGGCACATTGTTTGCTTCTTTGTTAAAGAAACCGAAGTCTTCTTCCGGGATTGTTACCGGAATATTGCTTGCTGCCTATTTTATTGCCAGATTAACCGATTTCACCAGTAAACTGAATATTTTAAATATCCTGTCTCCCTTTAAATACTTTGATTATGGAAAGATCCTGGACAGAGATGGTTTAAATATTCTAATCATTTTACTCTCTCTTCTCTTAAGCGCTGCTTTCGCCGCCTTTACCTATCGTTTTTATGAGAAGAGAGAATTCAGCATCTAATACAATTTTTAAAGTAAATATGTATTAAAACCTACAAGTCCACTTATACATCCTCAATCTGCCAGTCAATAGGGGTAAGTCCATTGGCCTTTAGAAAATCATTGGTTTTACTAAAGTGCTTGCAGCCAAAAAATCCCCTATAGGCTGACAGAGGACTTGGATGCGGTGCCTCTAAAATGAGGTGCTTGGGATTGGTAAGCATCGATTTCTTAAGTCCGGCAGGTCTTCCCCACAACAAAAATACGATGGGTCTGTCAACGGCATTCACTGCATGAATCACTGCATCGGTAAATTCTTCCCAACCTTGCCCCTGATGTGAATTAGCCTGATGTGCTCGTACTGTAAGAACAGTATTTAAGAGAAGAACTCCCTGCTTGGCCCATCCCACCAAATAACCATTGTTAGGAACTCTAAGTCCTAAATCATCTTCCAGTTCTTTATAAATATTCAAAAGAGAGGGCGGAATCTCCACTTCCGGTTTCACTGAGAAACAAAGTCCGTGTGCCTGTCCAACATTATGATAGGGGTCCTGCCCGATTATGACCACCTTAACTTCATTCAGAGGAGTCAGGTGGAAGGCATTAAATATATCATCTGCCTTGGGATACACCACATAATTACTGTATTCCTCCTTTATAAAACGATAAAGTTTTGAATAATAGGGCTTACGGAATTCATCTCCTACCGCTTCCAGCCAATCATTTGTAATAGCGCTCATACCAATCAATCCTTTCTTACACTAACTCCATTACTTCTAAGATAATCCTTTAGGTCTCTGATTTCAAGTTCTTTATAATGGAAAAGAGATGCTGCAAGTACTGCATCGGCCTTTCCCTTTGTAAATGCCTCCAAAAAATGTTCCTTCTTGCCGGCACCGCCGGAAGCAATAACAGGAATGGACACATTTTCTGAAATCATTCGGGTAAGCTCCAAATCATATCCATCCTTCGTTCCGTCACAATCCATACTGGTAACCAGTATCTCACCAGCACCAAGCTTGTCTGCTTTCATAGCCCACTCTATTGCATCAATTCCCATATCTACACGGCCGCCGTTTTTATAAATATTCCAACCCGAGCCATCTTCTCTTTTTTTGGCGTCAATTGCAACTACCACGCACTGCCGCCCGAACTTATCTGCCGCTTCGGATATTAATTCAGGATTCAAGATGGCAGCCGTATTTACGGCAATTTTATCCGCGCCCTCTCTTAATATGACTTTGAAGTCCTCAATAGTCCTGATTCCTCCTCCTACTGTAAAGGGAATAAATACCGTCTCCGCCACTCTTCTTACCATCTCAAGCTTAATGGCCCTTGCATCGGAAGAAGCTGTAATATCTAAGAATACCAGTTCATCAGCACCTGCTTTATCATATTCCCTGCCGACTTCCACGGGATCGCCGGCATCTCTTAAATTGACAAAATTTATTCCTTTTACAACACGTCCGTTATGGACATCCAGACATGGTATAATCCTCTTTGTATACATCCTCTGCCTCCTAGATTTCAGCAAAATTCTTTAAAATTTTAAGCCCCACTTCTCCGCTCTTCTCCGGATGAAACTGACAGGCAAAAATATTATCCTTTTCCACAGCCGCATGTATTGTAATTCCGTATTCTGTCACTGCCGCGACTTCTTCTTCCTTTTCAGCTTCTAAGTAGTAGGAATGAACAAAATAGACATAGGAGCCATCAGGTACAGCTGAGAATAACCTTGTATCCTTCATGAACCTAAGGGAGTTCCAGCCCATATGAGGAATCTTCAGTTCGTGATTATCCGGTATACGAAGTATCCTGCCACCCAAAATCCCAAGCCCTGGGACACCCGGTGCCTCATCACTGGCTTCAAACATAAGCTGGAGCCCAAGACAGATGCCAAGAAAGGGTTTACCGCTGTCTGCTACTTCCTTGATAACATCAATTAACTGATAGTTCTCAAGCCTTTTCATTGCCTCTCCAAATGCTCCGACCCCAGGCAGTATCACTTTATCCGCTGACAATATTTCTTCCCGGTCTCTGGTTACTATCGTATCTTCTCCCAGATAGTTTAAGGCCTTTTCAACACTTCTTAGATTTCCTGCATCATAATCAATTATAGCTATCATGTACTAGTCCTTTCTGTAATGTCTTAACTACTTCATTCCTTATGAATTTGGCATTTCAATTTATATTGAGGTTACTATGTTTATTAATCTTAACTATCTTTATTCGGCTTAATTCTCTTTATTAGCCTTAATTCTTTTTACTAACTTTAATTTTCTTTACTAATCTACTTTTCTTTATTAATCTTAATTCTCTTTACTAATCTAATTTTCTTTATTAATCTAATTTTCTTTACTAATCTAATTTTCTTTACTAATCTACTTTTCTTTATTAATCTTAATTCTCTTTACTGACCATAATCATCTTTAT
>JAEXGM010000053.1 GCA_023450835.1 Bacillota bacterium
CAATCCTTACATTGCCGTAATAAGCAGTAAGGCGCTGATAGATGTTATGAAGTCCCATATGTTTATCGTCGGAATCATGGCTTTTGCCATTTAACATGATTTCTCTTGCTTTAGTAATATCAATGCCTGCTCCATTATCCGTTACAGTGAGAATGAGATGATTTTCATTCAGCTCCATGGTGATATCAACAATCGGAAGCAGCGATATGATACTGGGACCGATATGAAAACCATGTTTTAGTGAGTTTTCAACCAGTGGCTGCAGGATGCACTTAATGATCTGACAGGAGAGGAGTTCATCCGGTACATTGGTTGTTATCTGAATGTTGTTTCGAAAACGGTAGCTCATAATATTAACATAAGCAATTACCTGTTTTATTTCCTGAGAAATGGGCAGTAGATTATCACCGCTGGCAAGGCTTATACGAAGATAGTCACCAAGGCTGGAAATCATAAGAGAGGCATTTTCCGGGTGATTACCGATTACCTCCATATTTATGAATTCCAGAGCATTATAGAGAAAGTGAGGATTCATCTGTTCCGTAAGCAGCTGCATCTTAGCGTTATATTTTTCTTTTTCATCCTCTATGATGATAGTGAATTGCTGCTGGATGGTATTATTCATAGAATGGATGGATTGGTTCAGCTGTCCGATTTCATCTTTGGTCCGGATGTCAGCCGGACCGGTGTAGGTGTTTTTTTCAATGGCATGAACTGAGAACATAAGCTTTTTAAGAGGTCTGGTAACCTGCAGGGATATGATAAAACAGGAACCGGTAATTGCAAGCACACTAATCAGGGCAATCCATAGAAGAATTGTCTGCATATTCTCAGATTTTACCGTGAAGTAAGTATGAGGTATGATATTTACAAGATACAAATCAAGATTGTCTATTTGGTTGATGTAGATATGATTTCCATTTCTATATATTTCCTCCTTGTTATGCAGGATGGAATTTTCTAAATAAGAGGCGAGAGTACTGTCCGTGACAAGAGGATAGCCGGACATATTTGCGGAAAGGCTCATATTCTGCCCCTGGGAATTGACGAAATAGAGGGTTCCCTGATAGGCATCTTTGCAATACAATTCCAGATATTTTTTGATTTCAGTTGTACTAAGGAAAAGATATAAGATAGCATCCGTATCCTTTGGGCTGTCAGAGAGCAGCACCATTCGCTCTGCTTTGTCATATTTTAAGGATATCACAATAGGAACAACATCCGATTGCCTGCGAAATGGTTTTGAGGTAGCGGGAAGTATAGTAATACCCTTGCTTTTGGATAAATCAAAGCCTAAGTCAGCATCCCGGATGTCACTCATTATATGAAAATAATAAGAGTTAAAAAACATATCTCCTCTATCATTTTTATCTGTCCGTGCAATCATCACGGATTCGATTAAGTCGTTCATCTGAGTATAATCTGTAAATAAACTTTGCAGGTCATTATTTAGTCTGGTATAATCCTCCTCTTTGCAATTTAGAATTTTCACCAGGTCTGTCCGAAAGTCCGTTGAAGCTGTTTTTAGAACTAATCGTTTTATTATATCCTTATAAGTATCAGAGAAGCTTAAAGCTACATAGGCAGATTCGTTTTTGGCTGCGTTCAGGGAATTTGCCAGAGTGTATTTATTAAAATAGCTGTTAAGAGAAAAGCCGATAAAAAACAACACTGTTAAAGTAGGTATTACCGTGTAGAGCCAGATTCTCAGAGCCAGCTTGGTTTTAAATATTCGATTGATAACCTCTCTTGGCATATTTTAATGATGCTCCTTTTGTGAACGCAAGCGATTAGGAAGGATAATCACTGTAGTCTGAGGGTGACATGCCGGTTTCATTTTTAAAGGCCCTGGAAAAAGAGCGGTAGTCCTGGTAACCGGTCAGATAGGCAATCTCACAGATACTCTCTTTTTTGGTCCTCAATAGGGTCTTGGCATACTCGATACGTGACTGCAGAATATAATCCCTGAAATTAACCCCTGTTTTGTTCTTAAAATAGATTGGGAAGTAGGTCTCACTTAAGTTCACACAGGCAGCGACATCTCTTGCCTTGATATTTTTATGCAGATTATTTTGTATATAATCTTTTGAGGCTTTTATAATACCCTGATCATCAAAGGCGAAATTCCGTAGCAAGCTGCAATATCCGCTGAATGTTGATACCAGCCATTCCTGCATGGATTCGAGGGACTTTAAATTACTTATTTCTTCCGTATCAGTCTCCAGCTCCGGCTGCATATCCGGATAGGATGCTAATAGCTGGGTCTGTACATTTACAATCAGATACATGCACATACCCGCCAGATAATTGGGAGGAGGCATCCTGGTGGAGAGCAGGGATTTAAAAAAGCTGCTGCAATATTCTTTGATTCCGGTCAAATCATTTTGTATAATAAATTGAACCAACGGCTTGGCATCAATACTCTCTTTTTGCAGAGTCGGTTTATTATAGGGGATCAGGTGACTGTCAAAAATCTGTGCTTCCGTTTTGTAGATGTGGTAGGACAAAGCCTCCTGTGCCTTTAAATAGGAGCTGTAGCACTGGGACAGGCCAGGTACCTCATTGCCGATGCCTGCTACGGGAAGGTAATGAATCTCCAACCGGAGAAGGTCGAGACAGGACTTTAGGGCTCTGCGGAAATTCTCATCCAGATCGTTCTCCAGATTAAAGACTGCTACTATCTGGTTCTCATCATAGACCCAGGATTCCATAGCAAAGTCGGAAAATGACCCGGCTATATATTTGCCGTTGACTTCTGACAGGTTCATACTGCCGCAGAGCATTTCGGAAAAGCGGAAGATAACTACAATACTCCTGGTATCGGAGATGGATAAGTTAAGCAGAGACAGTTTGGTAAAAATATCGTAGGAGGTTAGAAATCGGTTCTGAATCAGCTGGTTCAGAAAAAATATACGGGAAGAAGCCATCAGGGAAGACAGCTTCCTGGAGGAAAACTTTTCGGGTATATTTTTCTTTGCAAGTATTTCCTGACACTGTTTCCAGAACTGTTCTCTGAATTCCAAAACATTTATGGGCTTTAGAAAATAGGATTTTACACCGTAAGAGATAGCTTTTTGGGCATAGGTAAAATCATTATAACCGCTTAATATAAAAAAGTAAGTTTCGCAGTGATTCTCCACTGCGTTTTTTATAACTTCCAATCCGTCCATTCCGGGCATATTGATATCGATAATTGCAATATCCGGCTGATACTGCAGGAGCATCTGCAGAGCATTGATTCCGTTATCGGCCAGAGCAACGACTTTTGTTTCAAAATGTTTTGAGGATGTGATTTGCAACAAGCCATTTCTTATTGCTTCCTCATCATCTGCAATCATGATGTTGATGGGGTGATTCATAAATATGACCTCCATACACGCCTGAGGCGTTCAATTCATAAGCGAATTAAATCAATTCATTTAAAATGCTTCGCCTGGTTAATAAAAAACAGATGGCTGTTACATAATTTAATTCTAAATAAGCTTTGTATTATTACTTATTAACATATTAGCATAGGGTGAAACGAAAAAAAAGGTCATATTTGAATAAATGCCGGTGGAATGTATTGGAATCTGTTACATGATTAGTAGAAAGTGCACAGTATTTTGAACGGAATTTTTAGACTGTTGACAAGATGCTGAATAAGTGCTCCATAATAATAAAGAAATGATTGAAAATATACGGCATAATGCATTAAATATCATGAAATATGACACATATTTAGTGGAAAATGTCCTGTTGTAAAGAGGGCCTATCGAATATGATAAAGCTATCAATTTTACATGTTGGAAAGGGGATAACATTTATGAAAAAAAGATTTTTGTGCAGTGTTCTTGCGGTGCTGATGGCATTTTCTATGACTGCCTGCAGCGGAACAAAATCAGATAATAGCAATGCAGTATCTGATTCGGCATCACCGACTGCCGCAGCGGAGAACGGGTCAGATTCCAAGGGAACAACAGATGCGAAAGCCAAAACAGTCGAGGTCTGGTCTAATAATAGACATGATGAGGCCTATGTAACCAAGCAGATTGAAGATTTTAATGCCAGCCAGACGGATATTAATATTAATTATACGATTATGACAGACGATTGGGCTAATTCCATTCAACTTGCTTACCAGGCAGGCACAGCACCGGATATTATAACGATATCCGCTTCGGATGGCATGAATTTAAAGGATTATGTGGGAAATGGTATGTTTGAGAGCTTATCATCCTATATCAAGAACGATACCACTTTTCAGACAGTAACAGATTGCTATAACCATATGTATGAAGGACTTAACAGTATAGGAGAGGACATCTACTGGGTCCCCACCGGTGTTCGTTCCGGAACAAGGATTGAATACAACAAAGAACTGGTAGAAGCGGCAGGTTATGAAGGAATACCGGCAACCTTGAACGACCTGGTCGCACTTACTAAGGCAGCAACAGAAAAAGGTGACGGTAAGACCTACGGTGTTGGATTCACCTCATCCGGGCCTTTCGGAAGATGGCTGGAAGGTGTCGGAGAGAAGAGCGGCTACAATCATCAGGGCTATGATTATAAGACCGGTACTTATGACTTTAGTCAGTGGAAGGACCTGCTTGAGACCGCAGCAAAATTCTTCTCCGACGGCTCCGTTCTTCCCGGCTCTGAGACCCAGGGAGTGGATAACAGCCGTGCTCTCTTTGCACAAGGCAGTTTTGCCGTATGGGGAAATGCTTCTCAGGAAGCCGGTGTATTTACAGAACAATTTCCTTGTAATTTCGAATGGGGCGTAGCGGAGCTTCCTACTATGACAGGCGAAGTAAAAGGTGCTTTAAATTGTACACCAAACTTTGGATTTAGTATGCTGACCTCCAGTAAAGACAAAGATGCGGCCTGGAAGGCTATCGAGTTCTTCTCCAGTGAAGATTTCTTAAAGGGATATTTTGAAGGCGGGTATAGTGCACCTCTTGCAAGCTATATGGCAGGTAAGATTGACAGCAGCAAAGTGGGAAGACTGGCGGATTTTGGATTGACAGATTATGAGGACGTATATCCTATGACACCATCCGTTACAATCGAAGGGGATGACTACTCTACAGTATTCTGGAATGTAATCCTTGGAAATGTAAAGGCTGATGATGCCATTGCCGACCTGAACACCAGGTATAATGCGGCACTGGAGAGCGGATTAAAGAACGGAAGCTGCAAACGTGTAGTAATTAAGGATTTTGATCCCCTTCATCCATCTGCAGGAACACTGGAGTATCTTGATAAATAAGACTCATTTTATAAGGGGCTGCCGCAGAGATACATTCTGCGGCGGCCCCCTATTATTCGTAGGAGGTATACATGAACAGGAAATCTGTAGTTGCAGAAAGCAATGCCGCTAAACGGACCATCCCGGAGAAAATCAGAAAGGCTTATGCAAGAGGCAGCATAGCGACATTTTTTATGCTGCTTCCATCGGTGATGCTGCTGGCGGTAGTATCAATCTACCCTTTTGTATGGGTATTTCGATATGTCTGCTATGATTATAATGGGATGACGGCGTATTATACAGGCAGTCACAATTTTGTCAGAGCCATGTCTGATATGAAATTTTGGGGAAGCGTAGTCCATACTTTTGAGTATGCCGCTTTAAAAATCCTATTTATCATTCCCATTTCTTTAATTATGGCGGTTCTTATGAGAGCCAGGATTAAAGGGGCGGAATTCTTTCGAGGCATTTATTTTATGCCTACAATTATATCGGCGGCAATATCAAGCCTCGTTTTCAGTTTTATTTTTTCCTCCTATAACGGAGTGCTGAATGCGGTCCTAAGGTCTGCGGGTATCATCGGTAAGAACATAAACTGGCTGGGAGATAAGAATACCGCTATGTGGGCAGTTATTATTGTGGCTATCTGGGGCGGATTCGGTAACTATATGATTTATTTTATGTCGGGTATGTCCGGTATATCAGAAGATGTTTATGAATCTGCCAAGATTGACGGTGCGGGAGGAGTGCAGGTATTCTTTCGGATAACTCTGCCGTTACTAAGTCCTATGCTTAAAGTTATTCTTATGCTTGCCATAACGGGAGCCTTCAGGGATTATGAATCCATTATGGTCTTGACCCAGGGAGGACCTAATAACAGAACCCAGGTAATGTTTTTATATATTTATCAGCTGATATTCGGTGCCAATAATACAACGCCCCAGATTGGCTATGCTACGGTGCTAAGTCTTCTTGCTTCGCTCATTGTCGGCATTGTTACAGCAGTATATCTGTTTATATCACGGAAGTTAGACAATGTGGTATAAACCGGATCATGGGAATGAGAAAACAGTATTATCAAAGGCCTTTAAGCATCACATACCGTAACAGTTAGAGATTTGCATGGATTTTTCATGTGGAAAAGAGGTTAATAATGAGTAAAGATAAGGATACGGCAGTTTATTCCAGAAAAACGAAAGCAGTAAGAATCTTACTGTTTCTATTTATGACAGCTTTTGCAGCCCTTACGATTTACCCTATCTTATACGTAGTATTCGGGGCCTTCAAAGAAAATGGTGAGCTGCTGACAGGCGGCACAGGCCTTTTTCCTAAGATATGGAGTATAGGGAATTTTATACAGGCATGGGAAGAAGCAGATTTTGCGACCTATACCATAAACAGTATCTATCTGTCCTTTGGAGTTATGTTTTTATCACTTTTAATCAGCAGTATGGCAGGATATGTTTTTGCCAGAAAGAATTTTCCGGGCAAGGAGCTGATATATGGACTCTTTATTGCCTTTATGTTTATTAATGTCGGTTCCATAACTCTGCGTCCTTTGTTTGAACTGGCAATTAAGATTAAGATGAATACATCCCTGTTCAGTGTAATGCTCATATCGGCAGGAGCCGGGCAGGCTACTTATATCTTTTTAGTAAGGGGGTATATGAACTCGGTGCCGGTAGAGCTGGATGAGGCGGCGAAAATTGACGGGTGCGGTTTTTTTCAGACCTTTTACCGGGTCATTCTTCCGGTACTAAAACCCATTATGGCAACCATTGCGCTCTTATCCTTTAGAGGAGGCTGGAATGAATACATTCTGCCGCTGGTATTTACCATGACCAATAAAGCGAAGAGACCTTTGACCGTCGGTGTAACCATGCTAAAGAACTCCGGTGACGGTGCGGCAGCCTGGAATATTATGTTTGCCGGAGCGACTATAGCAATTGTTCCAATATTGCTGATTTACATAGCAACCAGTAAGCACTTTATTAACGGATTGACAGCAGGAGCTGTTAAAGGCTAGTAGGAAAAATTGAAAGGAAATTTTTCCTACACAAGTATGCGCCTGCGAAATCCTCGGCGTATACTTGAGGCGTGTTGGGGAGGCAGATGTGGCTAGTAGGAAAAATTGAAAAGACATTTTTCCTACACCTACACAAGTATTCGCCTGCGAAATTCTTGGCGCAAACTTGAGGCTAGCAAAATAAAAAGGAAGGGAAGAAACGGGATGGAATTTAATCTTAATCGGGACGGTTTTATCACAAAATATCTGTATTCCGGCAGAAGAGAAACAGAGATTGTGGAAGAGGTGCAGAGTGATACAAATCAGTTAAGATATGAGAAGAATTTAAGAAGAAAGATTGCAAAACATGAAGATATAGAGCTTCCGAAGGAAATACATCTTGGTGAGAACAGTGCTTTGGGGATGCCATGGAAATATTATTATTCTCATGGTAATATCTTTATGGATGTATCCTCTTTTTATGTGGAACTTAGAAGGATTGACTTATTGGCGGCAGCCTGGCTTAGGGCAGAAGAGGATGTGGAGGTCAAGGCGTATCTTTGGAGCTGCGATGCGGTGGACTTATGGGTGAATGAGGAGTTAGCCGGAAGTATAGATAAACCTGTTTATAAGCCTATTACCCGTAAAGAAGTGACCTTGCGGTTGAAAAAGGGAGTCAACCGGATATTTGTCCGCCTGGAAACGCTGGGTGTAAGAGATACCAGGATTTCCTTTGCCCTTCAGATAGCAGAACAACGGGAGAAGATAAAAGTTGTGCTTCCGGATGATGAAAGTGTAAAGACCTATTGCGCTGCGGAAGAAATACTGGACTCTGCTCTTATAAGTGAAGGAAAACTTTTTCTTAATCAGATACTGCCGGAAGGCAGCAGTATCCGGTATCATACGGAAACCATTGATTTTAAGAATATAAAAGAAGCATCCGTAAAAGAAGATATTTCAGGATGTAAAGAAATTCAGCTAAAAGATTACCCAGCCTTTCATATAGAAATCAACTTTTTAGATGGAGGCAGACTAAAGAGAAGTTTTGAACGAGGCGAATTGAGGAAACCAGTCTACCTTCAGGTAGAAGGAGAAGAGCTTGAAGATACAATTTATGAGAAAATAGGAGAAATATCCTCTATCATTAGAGAAGAAACCGATGGTTTCGCCCTCTATCCTATGCTGGCAAGATATCATCTGGGACAAAGAGCGAAAGAGGATGAAAGGGAGTTTGCTATCACTTTAAGTCAGATTGAACGAAGAATGGACTGCGCTGACTTTATGGTCTGTGCCTTAATCCGATTTCTTAAGAATTATTCCATTTCTGAGGAAATGCTTGCGGAAGTAAAGCGGGTCATGTTAGGCTTTCGGTATTGGATGGATGAGGAAGGTCAGGATGGAATGTGTTTCTGGAGTGAAAATCATTCACTTATGTTCTACCAGGCAGCGTATTTCTTTGGACAGCTGTATCCCGATGAGAGCTTTATACGGTCCGGAAAAACCGGAAGAGAGATGTATGAGAAAGGAAAAAAGCTTATAGCAGAATGGCTGACAGATGCCTGTGAAAGTGGATTTGATGAATTCAACAGCGGAGTATATACGCCGATTACCTTTGCTGCAATCTTGAATCTGATAGATTATGCCGAGGCAGATTTGGCAGAGATGGCGATAATTGCTGCTGACAAAATGATAAACAGCTTTGCCGTTCATTGTTTTAAAGGAGTAATTATTTCCCCTCAGGGACGTGTATACCGGAATGTTCTATATCCGCATCAGCAGGCATTGCAGTCTATGGTGCATTACAAAGATTCTTCTGCTCCCTATGTTTATAACGAATGGTTAAGTGCAATGGCAACCAGCAGATACCAGTTTCCGGAGAATTTTAAGGAATTGATGGAAATGGAAGGAGCTATGACCTATCATAGCAGCAACGCCTGCATTGATATTTATAAGACGCAGGATTATATTCTGACTTCTGTTCAGTCTCCCAGGCGGGATGGAAGAACAAGAACCTGGAAGGCAGATATGAGTGAAGAAAACAGAAATACTTATCTGTATACCAAGTCTTTGAACGAATGTTTTCATGGCACCATGCAGTTTGAGCCGGGCGTCCTTGGGTATCAGCAGCATCTTTGGTATGGAGCGCTGGATACGGATCTGGTAGTATTCGTAAACCATCCGGGAGGTTCCTGTGAGGATATGCCGGAAGTGCGCCCCGGCTATTGGTACGGCAATGGAATTACCCCCGCTTTAAGACAGGAGAAAAATATGCTTGGTATTGTTTACAGTATACCGGATACCTTTCCTATTACCTTTACCCATCTGTACTGGGAGAGTAAGAAGTTTGACCGGACCTTTAGCAGGGGGAACTGGTTGTTTGGATGCAAGGGGGAGAGCTATATCGGAGTATGGTGCAGTGAAAGACTGGAAGACTACGACGAAATGTTGTTTGGGTGTGAAAAAAGAGCTTATGGAGCCGATACAGCATGGCTCTGTATCTGTGGCAGCCGGACAGAGTATGCGGACTTTGAGGCATTTGCAGGTAGTTGCATGGAAAGCATGGTAAACTTTGATAAGTCTGAAAAACTTCTTTTCTGGAAGGAATTCAGCTTACAATATGAAGCTTGCGTTAATCCGACGCAGTATCTGGAATAACAGAAAGGAGAGCAAAATGTTTGTTTATAATAAGGATTGCAAAGTAACACTCTGTGAACCGGGAGTTACAAGAAAGATATTATCTTATTCCGATGCTTTGATGATGTGTGAGATAAGCTTTGAAACAGGAGCCAGGGGGAATGCTCATTCCCACAGGCATCTGCAGATAACCTATATAGCAAAAGGCAAATTCGAGTTTACAATTGACGGTGAAACCAGAGTGGTATCCCAGGGAGACAGTGTCTATATGCCCGCAGATTCCATGCACCAGGCTGTCTGCCTGGAAGAAGGAACTCTGATAGATGTGTTTAATCCAATGAGAGAGGACTTTATTGCAGAATGACAGAGGCAGGCAGAAGCTA
>JAEXGM010000074.1 GCA_023450835.1 Bacillota bacterium
CCCTTATGAGACTGCGGTCAAGCTGGTAACTCTATTCCAGAGTATGAAAGACCTGGACAATCCAATTTTCATTGATAATGAAGGAAAATCCATTCCGTGGTAATTACAGATTAGAATAAACTTATAAAATGGCAGCTTTATTCTTTTCTTTATATTTAGATAGAATAAAAGGAAAGCAGAAGCTTTCCTTTTATTCTTGTATAAGGTGGAGATGAACGGCGTTGGGACAAAGTGGTATGCTCTGGTATTAAGACTATAAGAAAAAAACAAAACAGTTCTTTGCATATATGTATCTTTCGGATAGGATAGTTTAATATGGTGATAATATCAGCCAGGGTATAATACTAAAATACAATGATAGCTGCCCTGTCAATGACAGAACCGATACTCCTATAGAACGATATACTTGAAGGGAGGAATAAAATATGAATCAAAAAGAACGAATGCTTGCAGGCTTGCCATACAAGGCCTGGCTTGATGGATTAGACGATGAAAGGATGGAGAATAAGAAGAAATTACACGAATTTAATTTAATGTCTCCGGAAGAAGAACAAAGAATGGGAGAATTAATCAAGAGTATTTTAGGAAAGTCTGGCACAAACCCTAAGATAGAGCAGCCATTTCATTGTGATTATGGTAAAAATATAGAAGTGGGGAATAACTTCTTTGCGAATTATAACTGTACTATTCTGGATGTGGGTAAAGTAATAATCGGTGATAACGTCATGTTCGCTCCAAATGTAGCCGTTTATACGGCAGGTCATCCTATACACCCTAATTCCAGGAATTCTGGCTATGAGTATGGAATTGCCATCACCATAGGTGATAATGTGTGGATAGGCGGAAGTGTGGTTATCACACCTGGCGTTAAAATAGGAAATAATGTTGTAATAGGTGCAGGCAGCGTGGTGACAAAGGATATTCCTGATAATGTTATTGCAGTAGGCAGCCCTTGCAGAGTTCTCCGGAAAATTACGGAAGCCGACCGGAAATATTATTTTAAAGACCGGGAATTCGATGTAGAGGATTACATCTGATTAATGTATAAAGAATAAAGTATAAGAAGTACCGGATTAAAACAATAGAGTAGAGTTTTATTATATTTGCTATTAAGTTAATAAGGGAGGGGTTACTGTGAATATAGAGCATATTGCAATGTATGTGGATGATTTAGAGGCGACAAAAGATTTTTTTATTGAGTTTTTTGATGCACAAGCAAATGAAGGCTATCATAACAACAAGACGGATTTTAGGTCCTATTTTTTATCTTTTGATAATGGTTCCCGACTGGAAATAATGAACAAGCCAGGAATGGTTGATTCAGAGAAAAGTATCTTACAAAAAGGATATATTCACATTGCCTTCAGCGTTGGCAGTAAAGAAAGGGTCGATTCATTAACAGAGCAAATCAGAGCTGCCGGGTATGAAGTAATCAGCGGACCAAGAACAACCGGTGATGGATATTATGAGAGCTGCATTGTGGGAATTGAAAAAAATATAATTGAGATTACGATATAAAGGAAGCCGAGTTTTCTTACCGTAACTTTCGGCTTATCTTTATATTTTTATATTCCAATATGGTTAAGATTATCATAAGTATGTCCACCAAGGTTACAAACATCAGAGTAATGGAATGAGTTTGAGAGAAATGCAGCAATTGCACAATAATAAAAGCCGCAAATACAACACACGACACCGGATACACCCATAGCTTTTGCTTCCACAAAAAGATTATAACCAAGAGTTTTATTAATGAATGTGATAGCAGGTAGACCGAAGCAGTAAGCTGTGAATTGATTGAAAAGGTTTCACTGAAAGAAATAAGGTGCCTCATTATGAAATCATTTGGATCTTCCCTTAATTCGTGTGCAGTTATGAAACTTATTAGCCTGCTCATCCTTTCCGGTGTTAGAAATAATATAATAATGCCACATAATAATTCACCTAAATCGAAAAGACCCTTGAGAATTAAACTTACATGGAAAGTTATATCAATATTTTTAGGAGTTAATATTTTTTTCATGCTTTTTCCTCAGTATTTACAAAATTATAATAGGTATTGTGTGTGATTTTTCAGGATAGTATTTATAAATTTAAAATCATATTTCATCATAACATCTTATGCGAAATTGCATTCCTATATAGCACTCTGGAAATATTTGCACAACCGGAGAATTGAGGTTATAATCTTCATATGCTCGTTTATAATTGCCTGTTTTAAGAACTAAGTATATTATACTATATGGAGGTAAGCTTGTGAGAAATTCTTTTTCTGAGGTAAAGATATTTCAAGTCAAACCGGATAAATTAAATGAATTTGAAAAGATGGTCGCCATTATGGCAGAGGAACAAAAGGTGCAAGAAGGATGTATTGATATAAAATATGTCAAAAGGTTCTTTACTTTAGATGGGCTTGGGAACCCTCCAAGAGAATTAACTAAAATAGTGAAATGTGTAAAATACTTTTCTTATTGGGAATTTGATAATAAAGAGAATTATGGAAAGGCAATCGAATGGTTTTTCAAAGTTTATGAAAAAGATATACAGAAATTGTTGATTATGCCTTTTGATATTAATTGCGGAAATTCGGTGTATTAAAGCTGTTATGAGTGAGATTTTGTTAAAAAGCCAACTATGGAATAATGTAGGTGATATTCAAAAATTTCGTCAGGAAATGTTGGATGGCATGGATAAAGATAGCTTTGTATGAAGGGATATTGGATAACATTTTAATCATATTATATAAAAGGGGAATAAAAGTGTCTCGAAAATACTACGAAAATGAAAACTTTGAAAATTTAAAGTTGGAATCGGAAAGAATAGAAGATTGTGAATTTTATGACTGCACTTTTAAAAACTGTACTTTTGAGGAATGTACATTATCACATAGTTCATTTATTGAGTGCAGATTCAGTAACTGTAAAATCATAAGTATTAAAGTGGAATTTTCACAAATTAAATATATAGAATTTGAAAAATGTAATCTAATTGGTGTTAACTGGCACGACTTACTTCCGGCTGGAAATATAGCTGAGCCTATATCTAAGCTAAAAGAATGTATTTTAAAGTATAATAGTTTTATGCATATGAACTTTAAAAAATTCAATTTTTCATTAAATACTATACAAGACTCTGCTTTTGATGAATGTAACTTAATGGAGAGCAACTTTAAAAGTTGTAAGCTGGAGTCTACACAATTTACAAGGTGTGATATGAGAAAAGCTGATTTTCGTGAAGCTGTTGGATATCAAATAAGTATAAGTACAAATAAAATGAAAGATGCAAGGTTTTCCTTTCCGGAAGTCATTAATTTATTAAGCGAACTAGGCATAAAAGTAAATTAAAATATTAACCGATATTGTTAAACTTCTCAGGAAGAAGTTTAACAATATCGAATCTTGATACTATGATAGTCAATATTTGCTGATAATAAATCATTAGGTTCCATATACCTGAGCCTCTTATTCCATAATCTATGATTAAATCGTCAATAGTTTTTATGCTTCTGGCATCAATAGACCATACAATATGTTCAAATGATTCTCCTGTATAGGATGAATAATAGTAAAAGTATGGTGTTTGAGATACTTCATCTTATTATAATAAATATATTCTTTTACCCCTAAGCTATGCTTTTTTTGCTTTGCGCTGCTGCGTATTAATACTGATTGTAAGCAATATTCCTCCAACTACAAGGTAGACTATCCTTGCTAGCCAAAACACAGAGCTTACCATAAAGGTTGGTTCTCCGTCCTTTCCAACAGGCAGAGACACGGGATAGGTACTAAAATACCAGTTTCCAAAGAAGCCGAAAATCCCGCCAATATCGGCAAAGCCAACCACCAGTACAATAAGCATAAGTGCATATAGCAGCCCTTGATGGATACGCCCCGCCAGATGCCCGATTCCCAAGGTAAATAGTAAGCAGGGGAGTATTATTATTCCGGAAGGTAAAAGAAATGGGATAAAATCATGGTAATCAAAGACGGTTATATAGAAATAAACACCAAGACTAAATATAACAGCGCAAATAATCAGAAAGCAAATAATTATAGCAGCACTTCTGACTAACGCGTAATGTACTTTATTCACAGGGGTTACCATCGTCAATATCTCAACCTGTTTTTCCTTCTTGGAATAATAAACAGAAAGAAGAAATAACATTGTTAAAATGGAAAGCGGCAGGATAGAAGCGTAATAAGCTCCAAAGCTCCAGAGTGAAAAGGGGGCAGTATAGGCTACTCCGGCAATAGTTTCTGTCGTGAGTACATACCTTGCGTAAATACCATTTATGACCAGCAGTACAATAAAAAACTTATTCCAAACAAGCCTTCTAAGTTCATATCTAAAAATTTTATTCAAGGTCCAAATCCCTCGCTTTCAAACCGCAAGCCTCCAAAAATTCCTGATAGGTGAACGTACTACCGTTAAGTGAGTATTTTTGCTGGATGGACTGTAAAATTTTATCCATATTAACTTCACCGCCAACTAGTTGTTCAGCTTTTAGGATCATTAATGGCATACGGCAATATTTGTTAGTCGTAGCTGCCTGACTTTTTATTTCTGCTTGATATTTTTCCGGTAACTTGTTTAACATTTCCGGATGTCGGTAATAGAATCCACGATTTTGTGCATCTACATCTGATTGCCAGGCGTCAACATAATTTTTCTGAGCATAAAGAGTTCCGTATTTTTCCTTCATCAGACGGTAGGTTGTATATACATCCAGGCCTTCGTCCGACCAGAGACCATCGTCTCCACAATTCACGCCAAGTCCGCCCCACCACTCATGGATGATCTCGTGAGCGAACACTTCTGCCGCGCCTGTCCCCTTGAGAGGATCATTCAGATTCTTTTCTGTAAATACAAATTCACCCCACTCTACCCATCCATCCCCAGCATTGCCGCCATCGCCTGCGATGGAAGAAGCGCGCTGAACCATCATGAGAGTCCCCTTATCAACAAATGGCAGTGAACCCAGATGTGCTGTACAATAATTCATTACATCTGTAATTGCCTGCGGTATATTGTATTTTTTTATATTTTGATTATATTTTTTACTGTAGAGAAGGTTAATTGTCGTCCCGGCAGCTTGAAACTGTACGCTTGCATAATCGCAGGCAGTAATCCACCCTAGAGTGCCTGGTGCAGAGGTTGCCGTCCATGTTCTCGTACCGTCACTGTTTTGAATATAATTGGTCAGAAGTTGATGCTCAACAATAGGTGTGAGTTTCTCCGGAAGAGTCACCTCAAGATCGTAGTGCGCAGGAAGAGAAAAATTGGTAAAATGGGGAACAGTAGCGCCATTACTAAGGGAGACATAGTCTGCAGAACTGCTGTTATCCCAGGTAAATGGTAAGAAACTCCGTTGCATTTGAGGCACTCCCCGGTAGTTAATAATAAGCTTTTCATTATTACCAGCAGGGATAGTAAATGTTGTTCCTCGATATTCATTAATATCAATATTATTAGTATGGAATGCCAGCTTTTGGCCGTTACAGGTCACATCAGTGATTTGATATCCGGGATCAAGCCAGATAAGGGCCTCATACTTACTTGATTTATCGATTATATATTCAGCAGTACCGCTGATGCGCCCAGACTTTTCAGCAGTCAGTTTGTAAGACGCATGTATGGCTCTGGGGGAATAAAGATTATCGATGGCGTGCAAATTATAATTCCACTCATATGGGGCATGATTGATAAAAGGCTGCCATACCCATAACATCACCCCAACACAAAGCAGTGCCCCTGAGAATACCGGAAGATACACTTTTCTCATGCCGCGCACAAAGGAACCCGGTAATCTTTTCTGATACCGTCGAAGGCAAAGTAATGAGAACACCCATATTCCACTTGCTAAAGCTAGCCAAAGAACCCTGGTATAGAAGGATATACGCAGAATAAGTGCATTGGAAAAACCATCTGAATAGCTGACAATGATGGGGTTGAGCCAATGGGCGAAGTAATTGTTCTTCATGTATTTGCTAAAACTAAAATAGACGCATCCAGCATACAGCAGACTGGCGAGTTCAACACGGCGGGTAATATGGTAAAGGGACGAAGCCAATAGGATGGAAATCCACCACGTTGGCAGTATCAGTACAAGGAAACTCTCGACATATAGTGCCGTATCAAATATGTAATTAATCTTTATAATAGTAAACGGTAAATAAGCAATCGCACATATTAGTGTCGTCACCGTCGAAAGTGTAATAAGGGCCAGCATCCGTGAAAGAGCAGTACGTATCGGTGAGATTACCGTATCTATCAGTACGTCAGTTTTCGCACGATAGACGCGGTCGGATTCCAGTAAAGCAAGTAATGCCCAAAGCACCGTGCCGATAACTGCACCGGACAAAACCGGATTTGCAATATATTGGGTCGTCATAGTACTGTAACTATGAGTTTGTATAAAAATAGAATAGCCAAACAAAGGACTACATAGACTTAGAGCTGCAATCACCCATACGAATTTAGATAGGGCAAGCCGCCGCAGTTCTACACGATAGAGAGAAAAGAGGTTCATTGATTAACCGCCCCTTTCTCAATCCGATAGAGATAGGCATCCTCCAGTGTGGGTTCGACACTTTCAGCGAAAGGAGGAAGGTTTTTTGCGACAATTCGGCACTGGATGCCGCTGGCAATATTGATTTTAGAAACTACCTGACAACCTTCAGGTACGGAATCACCCAATTTCGATAAATATACACCCACATGTCCCTGAGTTTGGGCAATTAATTCGGAGGGGTCTCCGTCAAATAATATTAATCCGTCATTAATGATAAGAACACGATTACATATCGACTGCACATCCTCAACGATATGTGTAGACAGCAGAACAATTTTATCCTGTGCCATATCCGAGAAGATGTTGCGGAATTTCACACGTTCCTCCGGATCAAGCCCCACTGTAGGCTCGTCCAAAATCATAAATTGCGGATCACCAAGAAGAGCCTGTGCAATACCCACTCTCTGCCGCTGGCCACCTGAGAGATTTCGAATGCGTACTTTTCTGCTTTCCGTCAGCCGGGTGCGTTCAATCACATTGTCAATTTCCTGCCGGTTTTTTATTCCTTTAAGAGCGGTCATATAATCTAAAAATTGCCATACGGTTAGCTCATCGAAGAGTCCAAAGCTTTGAGGCAGATAACCGAGCATAGATTTCAAGCGCTTTTCCTGAGAAAGAAGTGCTTTTCCGTCTAAAAGGATTTCACCTTTTGTCGGAATTAAACCTGCAATAAGCAGTTTCATAAGGGTGGTTTTACCTGATCCGTTTGGCCCAAGTATCCCTATCAGATTCGGGCTATCCATATGTACGGTAATATCTTGCAAAGCCTTTTTACCGGAAGGGTAAATCATTGTTATGTCATTTACATCGATTTGCATGTAGTAACCTCCTGTTCATTCGCCATATCATCCATCATATCAGATATCATATGGAGAACGGGTGGAGAATTGTGTTTTTTGTGTGGAGTTTTTTATAGTTTGAAAGACAGCTGTAAACAATACTCCATCTTCGCAGTTTTCAATACCATGATTTACTCTGTGGCTCTCCAAGATCATTCGGGTTAAGTACAGTCCAAGTCCGCTTCCTTGCTTATATCCGCCGCCGGTATGCCTATCCTCGCGGTAAAATGCTTCAAAAAGATGCGGTAAGTGTTCTTCGGCTATATGCACACCTCTATTGGCTATTGTCAATGTTGCTTTGTTTGGGTTGCGTACAAGTTGAACGGAAACCAGACCGCCCTCAGGAGAATAAACGGCTGAATTGTCAAGTACATTTCTAAGTGCTTTTTTTAGCAAAACAGCATCGCCAATTATAATTATGTTGGGTTCAATTTCAATTTTCAATTTGATAGAGCGGGATTCCATGAGAGCAAGACTATCACCAATCGTGGCTTCTAATACCTGGGATAGGTCAACTGGCTCATACACCTTTTTTTCTGCAATATCGATGTAAGAAACCGAAATAATTTCCTTTATAAATCCGTCCAGTGAGCGGAGAATTTCAGCCGACCGGGCAATATATTTGGGTTTGTCTTTGTATACACCTATTTCTGCCAGCATACCTTCAAGTTGACCAATAACGATTGCAATTGGTGTTTTAAGCTCATGGGATACTGATGAAAAGAAGAGTAACCGCTTGGAATCCCGTTCTTTTTCGAGAACTATTTCATTCTCCAGGGAAGAGTTTTGACGGCGCAGCGATAAAAGTGCGGCGTTTAGCTTATCAGAAAGTTCGTTAATACTTTTGGCCAGGGCACCAAGCTCATCTTCACGCATATCAGGGCAATACCAGCTAAAATCCAGTTCTGCAATGTTGGCTGCAATCCTGCTCATTCGCACAATGGGAAGAGTAGTATACCGTGAAAAGAAAAAAGCCCCGCACAATGACATCACGAGTATCAATCCGCCAATCCATGGCAGGGTTTTCAATATAGCAGTTTTGATTTGTTCTGAACGTGCTGGATTAAAATGGACAATCAGAATATATTCTTTATCTGAGCCTGCAAAACGAAAAGGGTATTCCTGCCCGGTTTGAATTGTTGTATGGGATATGTTAAAAGTGAATAGATTTATCGCCGTATGCTTTTCATTCAATAAATATAGATCAGCACCTGTATCCTGCATAAAATGTGCAAATAATTCCGAGCTTTCCGAGGCGGGACATTGCCGCAGTTGTTCAACCAAAGTCTTTGACCTGGTATCAAGTTCACTGCGGGACTGTCCTTCATTTACAAAGGGTAAAAACAGGCTGATAAAAGTATATGTGATAGCACAAAAGACAAGCAGGAGAGACAGAAGAACAAGGAATGTTTTGGAAGTCAGACTTCCGTTAATTTTCTTTTTGTAATATATAACCCACACCACGAATCGTTTCAATGCAGTCTTCAGCCCCTAACTTTCTACGTATATTTTTTATATGAGTGTCAACAATTCGCTCATCACCAAAGAAATCATAGCTCCATATCTTTGAAAGAAGCATTTTACGAGTAACTACCTCACCAGGTGCGCGCAGCAACTCCTGCAATATTTCAAATTCACGAAGAGTAAATTCAACAAGGTTTCCGGAAATGCTGACATTATGACTATTAATATCCAGGCTGATATTTCGATAAATAAGGTGATTCACATCTGAAGGAGAAGACCTGCGCAGCACAGCTGCCACCTTATGAAGTAAAATCGGCATGGATACCGGCTTTGTAATATAATCATCAATACCTAAATCAAAACCGCGGACCTGATGAGCTTCACTATCCAGTGCGGTCAGCATGATTATGGGGATGCTGGATTCTTTGCGGATCACTTCGCATACCCCGTAACCATCAATTTTTGGCAGCATAATATCCAGCAGTATCAAATCAAAAGTCTGTTTCTTAGCTATAACCAATGCCTCAACGCCATCTTCAGCGATAGCAACGAAATAACCTGCGTTTTCTAAAAAGTTTTGAAGGAGTTCCCGGTAATCAGGATTATCCTCAACAACAAGAATTTGTGCCATATTTCCTCCAAGATTGCTATAATATGTATTGTTTTTTCTCATAATTTTACAATATTTTTCTATTTAAAAGGTATCACTTTACTTTGTTTTAATCAATATAAATATTAAAATTCATTGTGAAAAAAAGAAGTGCTATTGAGTTACCTTAATATATGAGTATATACAGTTTGAAATATTATCCATTTAATGATATATTAAGCCTAAGTGAAAAGGATGGGGTTAAGCAGCTTTTGAAATATTGGAATCGAACTTAAAATGAAAGAGGGTACTGAGGGGTACATTAAAGTACAAATAAAATGAAAATACAGAGGAATAAGCATGGAATTTATAGAATTATTAAACGAGTTTCCGGTTATAGAGACTTCAAAAGTCAGATTAAGGCAGTTAAAGGAAGCTGATGCTTTTGAGCTGGCGAAATATTACTCCAATGAAAAAGTATATCAATATCTTGACTGGAATGGTCCGGAAAATTTGGAGCATGCCTTGAAGATGATAAAGATATGGAACAAAGGCTACGAAAATGGTCAGATTATTCGTTTTGCAATAGCAGATGAAGTATAGGAATTTAGTTACATAAAAAATCCATTAACTTATCACATTCAGTATTTAATATCAGATTTTCATTAAATTTTTGGTCCTCAATCAGTTTAACGGCCAAATTAAAATTCCCTACATAACTTGGATCATGTGCATCTGAGTTTATTATAATCGGCACTTTATAACGCTCACAAAAGTGCAGCATGGTTATATAATTTTCTATACAGTTCCATCGTCTATCTTTTTTTATTAAAGAACTGTTGTTGACCTCCAATGCAACATGAAATTCTTTTGCTGCCCGCACAAGTTCTTCGTAATTCAATGGTGTATGATCATCATCAGGATGAGAAATAAAGCGTACTTTTTCATTCTGCATACACTTAATCAGATTTTCTGTATTTATTTCACGGCCTTGATTTTCATAACACTGACAATGAATGCCTATAATGGCATAATCAAGTTTTTCAACATACTCCTGGGGCAAAGACAACGTTCCGTCATTCATAACATTTATTTCACAGCCATGAATCATTTTAACACCATATAATTCTCTAGGTATCACCTCCAGATTTAAATAGTAAAACGGGTCAACAGTTCCTGGTATTCCAGGAGCATGTTCGCTAATACCCAAAATTTGAAGATGTTTATCTGCCGCAGCCTTTGCCATCTCACGGATAGTTCCGTACGCATGCCCACTTACGAGCGTATGAGTATGTACGTCTGCAATCAAATTTTTCATAATAATCACCATGCCTTTCCAATGCGTTTCATGCTCTGCTTTAACAATCTAACCATTACTGGTATTAAAGCCAGCGTTACTCTGTGTTGGCTCTTTCTTGGAGAGATATTTCATAAAGTTCCCAATGAAGGTAACAGAAGGACCTATTGTAAGAGCCATAACAACAGTTGCAATTGAAAGATGTTTTCCAGCCAGGATGCCAATCAAAATCGCGCTAAAATCCCAGAGGATTCTTATTACAGTGTATGGAAGATGAGAGCGAAGACTGATAATGGTCGGTATGGCATCGTAAGGAGCCAGCCCCATATCAGCATTCATATAAAGAGCAACTGATACCAGAAAGGGGAAAAGTGCTATAAGAAAGGTAATCGTTCGGTATGGCTGAACAGTAAACAATATCTGCGGCAAAAAGCGGGACCATAGGACACGGCAAAAATCACTGATATAACCAATAAGGACCATGTTCATAATCGTTCCGATATTAATCAGCTTAGGTTTAAGTAAAATCTCCGGGATAAAGAAGAGAATATTGGCAAGAACCATACAGGTTCCAAAGGAAATCCCGAAACGTTCCGATAATGCAAGGTTCATAAAAGAGCTGGTGTCGGTGCCATAGTTTACCTCAATCAGAAGAGAGAGAAAAACACCCATTCCTACAATGCCTATCATCATCAACTCAATTCTCTTTATGACTTTCTGGTTTGCCCGCTTCATATCGTTCCCCTCTCTTTCATTAATATAATATCACTGGTTCCTCCCTTTACATTAGTAAATAATAACCTTATAATATTAGAAAAACGCCAAAAGGAGCATTCCCATGTCCATTTCCTCCAGTGTAAGTTATACGGATACTACTAAAAGAGAAACAAAATCCCATGGCTCTGTTTTCTTTCCTGCGGCTTGTTATAAAGTTGATTTTCCGGATGTTTCGATATCCTGGCATTGGCATAGCGAACTGGAACTGATCATGGTTGAAAAAGGTCGAATTAAGCTATATGTTGGTACAAGGCAGTTCCTGCTGAAAGAGGGGAGTGGTGCGTTTGTGAACGCCGATATACTGCACATGGCCAAAGCAGCCGATGAAAAACAAGGTGCACTAATTCATTCTATTGTTTTTCACCCGCGTCTGATTGGGGGAATAGAGAATAGTATTTATTGGGAGAAGTATCTGCATCCATTAATCAATAATGATGGGTATTCTGTTCAATTATTTTCTAAGGATGTTGACTGGCAGAAGGACATTCTTGACCGGATACAACGAGCCTGGAGTGAGATTGCAGCAGACAGACATGGGTATGAATTTAGAGTGAGAAACGAACTGTCTGAGATCATGCTGCAGTTATACGACCATCAGCAGCATGAGAGTATCTTAATACCCCAGAAGGCGCGGCGAAATGAGCAGCGTATAAAGCAAATGTTAAAGTATATTCAGGAGCACTATTATGAGACAATTCTTCTTGAAGGGATAGCAGAATCTGCGGCAATCAGCAAAAGTGAGTGTTTGAGATGCTTTCGAGAAATCCTTGGTATAACACCTCTCCAGTATGTCAATCAGTATCGCCTGCTTGTAGCAGCTCAAAATCTGGCAGAGACAGATTGGCAGATATCTGAAATAGGAGATGGGTGTGGTTTTGGAGAGATGGGATATTTTGCTGCACAATTCAAAAAGAAATATGGTATGACACCGACAGAATATCGAAACAGAGCAAAGTTCCAAAAGTAATTTAAGTAAATAGGAATCTGAAAGGAACATAGAGATATGGATGTTATAAATACCCCTGCAATAGAAACAGAAAGATTGATATTAAGAAAATTCACCGAGAATGATATGGAAGCCTTGTTTTCTATTTATAGGGACGAAGATGTAAATACCTATTTGCCGTGGTTCCCTCTGAAATCTTTGGAAGAAGCGAAGACACTTTTTCAGCAAAAGTATGCAGCGGCATACAGGCAGCCCTGCGGATACCAATATGCAATCTGCTTAAAGAGTGATAATGAACCGATTGGCTATGTTAAGGTAAGTACAGACGACAGTCACGATTTGGGTTATGGACTGCGTAAGGAGTTTTGGCACAAAGGGATTGTAACTGAAGCATGCAAAGCTCTTGTTGAGCAGTTAAAAAAAGATGACTTTTTATATATCACCGCCACCCATGATGTTAAAAATCTCCGCAGCGGCGGAGTAATGAAACAATTATCCATGAGTTACCAATACTCTTATGAAGAACAATGGCAGCCTAAAGATATACCGGTTATATTTCGAATGTATCAGCTAAACCTTGACGAGCAAAATAACCGAGTATATAAAAAATATTGGGATAATTCAACTGTTCATTTTGTTGAAACAGGGGTGTAAATTGCAAAAGCAAAGATTAGTAAAAAGAAGAATTATATATGGAGTAGTATTTCTTATATTGCTTGCATTAGAAGTATTAATTGCGCTGTATGTTCATGATAAATTGATCAGACCGTATATAGGAGATATAATTGTGGTCATGGTTTTATATGCGGCGGTCAGAGTAGTTAGGCCGGAAGGATTTAAATTATTACCACTGTATTTATTCTTATTCGCAGCATTGGTTGAAGGTTTACAGTTCTTCAATCTGATAGAGCTGTTAAAGGTTGAAAATAATACCTTATTACGGGTTCTTATTGGTTCGGTATTTGATGTAAAAGATATTTTATGTTATGGAATTGGATGCATATTATTAGGCATTTTTGAATGGAAAATAAAAGAAAGAAGAGAATCGTGATATTGCTGAAGTGCAGTACACTTTTATACGAAAAGTGGAATATTAGCGACATTTATAATGTGCTCAAATAAAAATCGCCCTTTCTCCCATATTAATAATATCATAAATCGCCCTTAATAACAAGACTGTTATTCCGGATAGGGTTGTGATAGAGTTATCTACAACGGTTTTGGAGTTGATTTTCCTGCCGATTTTAAATAAGGGGTGGTTTTAGTAATGGAAAATAATCAGTCTGAATTAAAATATGAAATGAAAAGGTTAGAAGAAACGATATCTTTAGCAAAAAAGCAACTGAATCATGAAAAACAGAGAAATGAGAATAATAAGGCAGCAATTATTTCTGCAAAAAAAGAGTTACGTGAAAATACATCACATTCCATTTCAGGTCTTTGGTCTTCCGATGGTTTTGAAGCTCTTGCTGAATTAAGTCAATATTCAAATCCCATTACAGATAAAATCGTAGATTATGAAGAGGTTGAAAATAAGATAGCGCGGCTGGAAAAGTTAATTCAATCACCTTATTTTGCTCGAATTGATTTTAAATTTGAAGAAGATGATGTACTTGAAAAAATATATATCGGACATTCTTCCTTAAGGAAAGACAACTCTTATGATATGTGTGTTTATGATTGGAGATCGCCAATAGCAAGTGTTTTTTACCGTTTTGTAACGGGGGAGGCATTTTATGATGCCCCCTCGGGGAGGATAACCGGGGAGGTTAGTTTAAAGCGCCAGTATGAAATAAATAAAGGAGTATTGGAATATTTTTTTGATGCTGATGTTCAGATTGTAGATGAATTTTTGAGAAAATTACTGTCACAAAATAACTCTTCCAAAATGAAGACCATTGTAGAAACCATACAGAAAGACCAGGACATTGTTATTAGAGATATGGAAAATGACTTAATGATGGTGCAGGGAGTGGCAGGAAGCGGAAAGACCTCAATAGCTCTTCACAGGGCAGCATATCTTATGTATCAAGGTTTGTCAACTAAACTGTCCGCAAATAATATAATAATAATTTCACCAAATACATTATTTGAACAGTATATTTCTAACGTAATACCTGAACTTGGAGAAGACAATGTAGTATCCGTGGTCTTCGAAGAAATGCTTGCTGCTATATTGCAAAATCAACGTATTCAGTCAAGAAATCAATTTTTAGAAAACTTAATCACAAACTCAGGATACCGAAGCACTATAAAAAACAGCATAGAATTCAAAACCTCCAACCAATTTGTGGAGATTCTAAATCGATTTATTTGTGATATTCCGAATAGATGGATTGAATTTGAGGATGTGTATTATGATGGGCAGTTTATTGTAAGTAAAGAAACTCTGAAGGAGAAAATGGCTGGAAGAGAAGAAACTCCGTTAGGGGTGAAATTAAAGCTTTTAGAGGATTTTGTTGTAGATTTAATATATGAGTATAAGAAAATTCGTATAAAGAATTCAGTGAAAAAGGAGCTATTGAAATTTACTGAGCTTAATATTTTAGAGCTGTACAGAAAACTGGTTAATGATAGAGAATATTTTTATATTTTAGCCAAAGATTATGAAATTCCCGAATGCATAGAAGATATTTTAGTATACACACAGGAAAATTTAGATACAAATCTTTTGTATTATGATGATGCAACGGTTCTTGCCTATTTGAATTTAAAAATATATGGAGCCAATGAATATAAAAACATAAAGCAAGTGGTAATCGATGAAGCGCAGGATTATTATTACCTTCATTATGTAATATTCAATTTATTGTTTGCAAATTCAAAATTTACGATTTTAGGGGATATCAATCAAACACTCGAAAAAAGAGAAGATTTGACGCTATACGAACAAATAAGAAAAATCTTAAACAAGAAAAAATCATCACTTGCCACTATGGATAAAAGTTTTCGCTGTACCAATGAAATTTTAACCTATAGTTCTAAATTCATCCAGCAAAGAGTGGAAATAAAAAGCTTCAACCGAAAAGGGGATGAGCCCAAAGTCTACTCGGGAGACAGCCAATTATCCCTTAACGATATGCTTACTTCGGAGATTGAATATTGTTTAGAAAAAGGATACCAGTCAATTGGACTGATCTGCAAAACTGAAAAAAACGCCCTTTCCTTGTTTGACTCCTTAAAAGACAGAGTTGATGTTCAAATAATAAAAAACGAGAGTGCAGGAGAGTTGCAAGGTGTATTTATTATACCTGTATATATGTCAAAAGGGCTTGAATTTGACGCTGTTTTAATTTGTGACGCCGATAGTACAAATTATTACAGTGAAGATGATAAAAAATTATTATACATTGCAAGTACAAGGGCACTTCACAGGCTTAATTTGTTCTGTAAAGGAGCAGCTAGTTCGTTGTTATAAATTTGTAAGTATA
>JAEXGM010000094.1 GCA_023450835.1 Bacillota bacterium
GAAATAAAGAACATTTCACATCCGACACCCAGTGGCCTCACGGCCAAATGTCCGTTAGTGTGAAATAAAGAACATTTCACATCCGACACCCAGTGGCCTCACGGCCAAATGTCCGTTAGTGTGATTATTAAAAAGAATCATTTTATATACAGTACAGTGGAAAGGAGAATGTCGTATGTGCAGCAGATATTATCTTGACGGGAGAGCTGTGATAGAGATCAGAAAGTTTACGGAAGAATCCGGGCTAGGTGCCATGGAAATATCTGTACCGGAACAGAGGCAGGATATCCGCCCATCGGAAACAGCTTTTGTACTTGTTGCCAATGGCAGCAAAATACTGTGCCAGGAGAAAATCTGGGGATTTCCCCGATATGAAGAAAAAGGACTTATTATCAATGCCCGCTGTGAGACCGCCCTTTCAAAAAGCACCTTTGCAGAGAGTGTTCTGACAAGACGCTGTGTCATTCCTGCCGCCGGCTTTTATGAGTGGAATTCTTTAAAGGAGAAGGCCTCCTTTTATTCAGCCGGTTCACCCACTCTGTATCTGGCAGGCTGTTATAAATATTTTAACGGAGCTGATCATTTCGTAATACTGACCGCTCCGGCCAATGAATCCATGAAAGGCATACATGACCGGATGCCTTTATTATTAGAAGAAGAGGACATTCTTCCCTGGCTGACTGATTCCGCCAGAACGGAAGAATTCCTCTTAAAGAAACCTCATGAACTTAAGAAAGATATGGACTATGAACAGATAAGTTTCCCTTTTTTACAATAAATTTATATCTCCAGATGGGGGTTTGCTGTAATATCCTGTACATCAAGCTCCCTTTTTAGTGCAAGTCCTTCTTTGAATACACCTCCCACAGGCTGTTTAAAGTTATAATACTGAAATCCCATTAATAACAGCGGATTGACCTTGAGCGGGTCAATTGCACCTTCTGTTAAGCATTCTTCTTTCACATAGGTTGATATAATCTCTCCAAAGAATACATCAAAGCCATGTATGGAAGTGGTCTGAATAACCTTGCATATATAATTCATAGGTGCCTCTTCAATCATAGGAACTTTTCCCTGCTTCTCGTATACGGCAGTAAAGAGTGCGGACTTATCTGTGTTCTTACCTGACACCATTCCTGCATAGTCGGTCTTTTGCACCATATCGGCGGAAGGCAAGTTAATACTGAAATATCCGGATTCTTTTATTCCCGCAGTACTATGATGGGTACTCTTTAGGGAAATATAGAAAACAGGCTCCATGCACGCCACTCCAAAGGCTCCGATTGTTGTATAATTGGCCTTGCCGTTAACCATTGCACCAATAATGACCACCGGAGTGGGATTGACCATAGGATAATTTTTCACTGCTATTTTATTCATAATACCCCTTTCGTGAATATCCAACCTTCGATTGGATATTCCTAAATACGTTGTTGAAAAAACAACTTTTTGTTTTTCAGCAAAACCTTCATGTTATTAAATTGACTGGCCGCCAGTAAGATAAATTATAGCCGGAATTAAAAAAATGAATAGACTTTTTCTTCCCTATAAGGTATCATATGTTTATAGTGCGCCCCAGATAAGCAAGGAAAATTAATAGCCAATTTCCACACACAAATATGTGCTGATGCCCATATTTCCACGTTCGAATGGGCAAAAATTCCCGGCACAGACCTGAGGATGTTGGAAAGCTCACAGCGGGTTTGCAATATAATAAGACAGATAATTTAACACCGATGTGAGATATCCCGGTGTTTTTCTTTACCCAAATTTAAGCTTTTTTCGCTATCCCGCAAAAGCTGCTGATTAAAGGTAACAGTGAAAGAAAATACTACTACTAATAATAGAAAGGGTGAAAACTATGCAGAAAATAATTCCCCATCTTTGGTTTGACACAGAAGCTCTGGAAGCAGTTACCTGGTATACCGGACTTTTTGAAGATTCCTGTATATTGAACGTCGTAACTATCCCGGATACCCCCTCCGGAGATGCAGAGTCAGTAGAATTCAAGCTTGCCGGTCTTAATATGAATGCGATTAGTGCCGGCCCTTATTTTAAATTTAATCCCTCAATCTCTTTTATGGTTTCCTGCCGGACAAAAGAGGAAGTGGACAAGCTCCATGCTGCTTTTATGAAAGAAGGAAGTGAGCTTATGCCTCTTGGCGAATACCCTTTTTGTGAGCATTATGCCTGGGTAGCGGACCGTTACGGGCTGAACTGGCAGTTAATGTATCAGGAATCTGAGGCTGTCCAGAAAATAAGACCGGTTCTCCTATTCACGGCAGATGCATGCGGAAGAACCGAAGAAGCACTTTCTCTGTACAACTCTATCTTTAAGGAATCCAATCTGAAATATGTAAACCGGTATAAACAGGGGGAAGCTCCTAACAGCAAAGCTGTAATCAATTATTCTGAAATCAATCTCTTAGGAATGGATTTTGTTTTAATGGATAACGGCTACGAAGGAGCTTATACCTTCAATGAGGCAATCTCCTTTATGGTTCCCTGCAAGGACCAGGCAGAAATTGATTACTATTGGGATAAGCTTTCCTTCGTACCGGAGGCAGAGCAGTGCGGCTGGGTAAAGGACACTTTCGGCGTATCCTGGCAGATTGTTCCTGAGAATCTTGGTGAAATCTATTTCAGCGGCAGCGATGAAGAAATCCAGCGAGTGACAGCCGCTTCTCTTCAGATGCACAAACTCGATATTGCTGCTTTATTAAAAGCAAAAGCCGGGACACTCTAAATTAAAACAAAAGTTGTCCTTAGCCAAAAGCTGTGATAACTCCTAATCCTATTTTGGGAAAGTGGCTGTCGCAAAATAAAATTTTCATACAAAATATTGGTGCAGATCAAGTATCTATGAACCATATCTTGTTGAATTTTTGTATTTTACGACAGCCTCTTTTCTACTGTTTTTAACTCTTTTTGTGAAAATCCTTTTTTCAAATTCTGCAAGCTTACTTCGGAATTTGGGTATATAATAGTGAAAGCAGGTATTTTCTGCTAAAGATGTATGTGCTTGTTATACATAGCTTACAGGTGGAAAGGGTATGGTTAATCTTATGTTAGATGAAATATTGGAATATAACCGGGCTTTTGTGGAAAAGAAAGAATACGAGCAGTTCATTACCAGCAAATTCCCCGATAAGAAGCTTGCTATTGTCTCCTGTATGGACACCAGGCTGACCAAGCTGCTTCCTGCTGCCTTAGGTCTAAAAAACGGAGATGCCAAATTCATTAAAAACGCCGGCGGCATCATATCCCACCCCTTTGGAAGTGCCATGCGAAGCCTTTTAATCGGTATTTATGAACTGGGAGTGGAAGAAATTCTTGTCATCGGGCATACAGACTGCGGTGCCAGACATACGGACAGCCATAAACTCCTGGAAAAGATGAAAAAGCGGGGAATCTCCCAGGAGAATATTAATATGCTGGAATATTGCGGCATCGATTTTAATTCCTGGCTGGGAGGCTTTAAGAACCTGGACGAATCCATCAAAAAGTCCGTGGAACAAATCAAAAAACACCCCCTGGTTCCAGAAGGTGTTATTGTTCACGGCTTGATAATTGATTCTCTGACAGGTGAACTGACACCTGTTATCTAGGGCGCGTTTGAAAATTCATTGCGCCATTGAAGGTCCCATTTTGCGGTATACCGCGTCGAGGTTTTTGGGAACGTAGACCCATTGATGGAGATTACTCGGGACCTACCAGCCTTTTCTCCCCTGTAATTTCCTGTATCGGTTTAATATCCTGGGTCACCTCCAGTACTCCGAGGAATTCTCCTTCTTCGCTGCGGACAGCGAAATAACGGATCAGAATATATTTACCCATCATTTTAATCCAGAAGTCTTCATTATCCTTGGCACCGCTCTTAAAATCAGCTACCAGCTTCTCAACAATATGCACACTGGCCGGTGGATGGCAGTTAGACACATTCCGTCCGATAACGGCTTTTGTACGTGGGAATACTCTGTCGGGACCCTGTGAGAAGTATTTTACCACGTCGTTTTTATCTACAAAGGTGATATCAAAGGGCAGCGTATCTAACATGCGGACAAGCTCTTCCAGATGAAATACACCTGTCGGCATAGTAATTACACCCTCCTGGCTCTTCTCTTCTTTGATGACCGGCTGATACTCCCTGGCGGGATTCCATACCGGAACCTTCTCCACCAGGTAGCCTAATTCACCGCTCTCAGCGGCAATTTTCTTCCATTCATCCTGGGTAAGTGTCTCTAAAAGCATAGGCAGCAGGATATTCTCTTCTTTAAAAATCATTTCTGTAATTTTAGTAATAGTTTCAACTGCTTTTTCCTGTATCTGTGTCCACTCCAGGTTATTAAGATTCTTCTGAAGGTCTTTTACCATGGCTCTGATTTCATCGTCTACGCCCCACATTACTTTAGGAGGAGCTGTGATTCCGTACTTTTCCATATAGGGAAAGATAAGATTCTCCTTACGCAGATAATGGATATCAATGGAGTACAGCTTTTGAAGGCCTTCTGCAATGGCGGAAAGATTGCCTTTTGCTTCTTCCTTTAGAAAAGGGCTTAAATCCTTTTCAATAATTTTCTCGATTACGCGGTTCTCTCTGATTAAAGTATTGGCCGGATGTCCCGGTATCTGGGTCTGGTCCGTAGGCTGATGGATTTCTTCGATGGAGCCTTTAAAAACAGCCGCATGGACATCGCACAGACGCTGGATTTCCTCCACAGGAAGACCCCCTGCCATCAATGCTCCTTCTGCTTCTGATATTTCCGTTGCCGAAACACCCTGAAAGGCAGCTTCAAACTTGCCTTTTACTTCTTCTACCGTCTTACCTTCATGCAGCTCTGTTATTACCTGCTTAAGTACCTTCTGCCGATACTCTCTGTTGTTGATGCTCTCGCTCATACTTCCCTCCTATAGATTTATTCTTTGATATCATACCCTTTCTCCATCAGCTTTTCTTTAAGGATAGAAAGGTCTATTTTCTTCATCTGTGCCCCTTTGGGTAAGGTCATAAATCTTCCTGCCGTCTGCAGCATCCCGGGTTTTGTAATATCCGTAAAGCCCAGTTCTGAAAGTATTCCCGGCAGCGCATCATCGTTACTGCACAGTTCATAAACTGATTTTTTTAAATCTATTGGTTTCTTCTCCATAAGTACTTGCCCTCCAAACAGATTATTGACGGTTTAAATATTCTTTAAGCAAAATATTGGTTTCAAGATGAATATAAAGATACAAATTCTTCTCAAGGGAGGTAAGAAGACCACAGGTATTGTCCATATAATTCATAAAAATACCTCCCTGAACTTTTGTTACCATTAATATAACAAACCTTCAGGGAGGTATTCTGTGATTTAAATCAAAATATTGCTGACATTATTCTGTCCGAGAGCTTTTTCACAACGGCATGAAAGCATCGGCTCCTATTTATTGGTTTTGCTGCAAATCAGCAATTTCTCTTAATGCCTCTTCCCGAAGAATTAACAGCATCTTATTGGAAATAGACCTGATAAGCCCATCGCCCTCCAACTGCACCAGTTTGCGGCTTACAGTTTCTCTGGCAATGCCGAGATAATTGGCAATACCTTCTCGGCTTAACGGAAGACGTACCAGAATGCCTTCCTCCTCTCTGGTACCGTACTTTACGGAAAAATCAAGAAGAAGAGCACTTATTCTGGCATCCACGCTTCTTACTCCCAGGCTTTGCAGGGTATTTTCCAGCCGGCTCATGCGGATTCCCAATTCCTCAATAATTTTCACCCCGATGTCCGGGTAGAGGAAGAGAAGATGCCGGAATTGGAGTTTAGAGAGCATGCAGACCTTTAATGGTTCCAGGGCCTCCACCGTATATCCTGCTTTCAGCTCGCCAAAAAGATACTGCTCTCCGAAGAAATCTCCTTCAGAAAATATGTAGAGAATCTGTTCCCTGCCTTCTGCGGTGTATTTATATGCTTTGGTGCTGCCTTCATTTACTATAATAATGGAATCCACCTTATCTCCTAAATGAAAAAGCGTTTCACCCTTCTTAAATTCCCTATGTTCTATCCATCTGGCTATTTTGAGGAGATCTTCATTACTAAGAGGAGAAAATATCGGCACCTTCTGAATGCACAGACTATTTCCGCAATGTGTACAAGAATTACTTTCTTTCATGCAGACTCCTTTCTGATATCACTAGCTTTATTTTACTGTAAGGAAAACAAGCTGTCAAATGCTTCGAATCACGGCAAACGCAGGAAGGAGGATTTCGGAAACGAACGATAAGGTTGGCTTCCCTTTCGGAAGTTTCCCGTTCAGGATCCCAAATTCCACTAAAATGCCAACCGTTGTTCCTGACAGGTGAAAGGATACCAAACTCGCTGAAAAACGCTCAGACAGTGGTATCCTTTCACCTACTCACAAAGGCTGCCATTTAAGTGTCCTTAGGAACCCTTCAATGGAAATTTCCGAAAGGGAAGCCAACCTTATCTGCTTATTTACAATTAGCTCCTTCCTGCGTTTACCGTGTGCTTCGAATCCCATTATCAATTCGTTAAGTGAAAAGGTAAATTCATGTTTTTTACTGATCCTTGATTTTGCAGGACTAAAATCACGTTTTACTAGTTTACGAGTTGCTAAAATTGGACTATAATGCATATATAGACGTCGGTTTCCATAAGTGTAAGCATGGCAAACAGGCATCTGAAAATAAGTGCAGGACTAAATTCCACATGCCAAAAAGTGCAGAGGTAAATTCTTGTCATGGATTCCATGGTAAAATTACAGCTTTATTTTTTAAGCAACGTGGGTCTTAAACAAACCTCGTCGGGAGGTATTTCTTTTAGACCAAGTAGTTTGTGCAGTTTATTATTGAGAAGCATAAGAGACAGCTTAAATGGATTGCAGCCATTTAGGCTGTCTCTTGCTTCACTGTTGATATGATTCATTAAAAGAACAGCATCTTCCAAAGAATAAGGATCAAGGCTCTGGCCTTTTGGAATGACATATCGTATGTATTCATGATTCTTTTCGATCATACCTTTTTGCCAGGAACAATTCGGGTTGCAGAAAAAAACCTTTGTTCGGATTTCACCCATTTCATCACACTCTATTCGTGCAGGAAACTGAAATTCTGTCCCATTATCTGTAAGAATCACAGGAAATAATTCTTTAAATGTTGTAATTCCAAGTGAATTAGACAGATAGTCAAATACCTCTGTGACACAATACTGACTTTTTTCTCTGATGGGGAAAATGAGCATCAGAGAGCAGTTGCGAAAAAGCATTGTCAGGAATACCTGTGTACTGTTTGAAACTCCGCCGACTACGGTGTCCATTTCAACAACGGGAATAGTAGGATGCTGTTTTATGAACTTTTGAAAATCCTCGTAGGTTCTGCCAATGCGGAACTCCCGTGCAGAGAGGCTTACCCTTGTAGGAGATTTACGTTCTTTGCATTTATAGCGAACTCTTCTACGCATATCAATGTTCCTTGCTTCAAAGATCCCCTTATCAATATAGGTATAAAGAGTGCGGCGGCTACAGGGAATCTCATGACCATGATGTGCATAAATGTGAGCCATGGACTGTCCATTTTTTAGTAGTGGAGAGATTAAACTGTCAAGCATTGCAATATCGGCAGGTGATTGATTGATACTGTCTCTGGAGGAAACCAGCAGGTTCTGATAGTTAGCGTCAGCGTCTTGTGCAGAATAGAGAGCATGCTTTAGATTACAACGTTTAAATTTTTGGCAGCTATTACACACGTAGGGAGCTTTTGAAATCGAAGAACATTGTTTAACGAGGTAATCAGGGCAGATTTCACTGCAATACTGAGCGTCACGACCAGGTGAATAGCAAGTTTTACAAAGCTTTACGCAATCCTTATTATCGCATAGAAAACGAATCTGGCACTCTTTTCTTCGCTCACAAGGAAGAGGAGATTTGCGATCTTTTAGTGGTGGAAAATAACGGTTACGCTTAACCTCCTTAGCGATGGTGGTTGGATGTTTTTCAATTCGTCTGGCAATAGAAGCAAAGGTTTCACCATCGTTCAACCCTTTTTCAATCCAGATACGTTCTGTCATAGTAAGGTGCTTTTGGTTATATTTATTATCTGGCATATGGACCTCCTATCTGTGGGGGAATCCATGACAAATTTAGTATATCAGAAAGTCGTGCAGAACTAAATTCATATAAGAAGAATTTACTCTTTCAAAATGAATTTAGTCCTGCAAAGTAGAATTTAACTTAGCATTTAACTTCCCATTATCAATTATAAACGTTAGCGCCTAAAAAAGCTTGACTTATAGTTAACTCTATGGCGTATAGTAGTAATAAATATCCAGTTTATGGGTTTCTGGTTAAAAACCCAAATAATAAGAAGAAGGATGTTTATATGAACTTTAATTATTTTATCCCCACAAAATTATTATTTGGCAAGGGCCAGCTTAATAATCTTCACTTAGAAAAACTTCCGGGCAAAAAAGCTCTTATCGTGATTTCATCCGGAAAATCTATCCGCGAAAACGGATATCTGGACAGACTTGAGAAAGAACTTACCCTTGCAGACATTTCCTATGCCGTATTCGATAAGATTCTTCCCAATCCTGTTAAATCCCACGTAATGGAAGGAGCCGCCTTTGCAAAAGAAAACGGTTGTGACTTTGTCATCGGCCTTGGAGGCGGCAGCAGTATAGATTCTGCCAAGTCCATTGCCGTTATGGCAGCCAACGAGGGAGACTATTGGGATTATATCGGCGGCGGCAGCGGCAAAGAGCTTCCCGTACCCAATTCCCCGCTTCCTGTAGTAGCTATTACTACAACAGCCGGTACCGGCACGGAAATAGACCCCTGGACCGTTATTACAAAAGAGGATACGGAAGAAAAGATCGGCTTTGGATATGAAAAGACTTTCCCGGTCCTTTCCGTTGTTGACCCGGACTTAATGCTCACTGTTCCGCCGCATCTGACTGCCTATCAGGGCTTTGACGCTTTATTCCATAGCACAGAAGGATACATCAATAAAACTGCCTATGTTATGAGTGATATGTACGCCTTAAAGGCAATCGAGTTAATCGGAAGAAGCCTTTCCTCCGCAGTAAATAACGGCAGGGACGACAAGGCCAGAGAAGAGGTCGCTCTTGCCAATACTCTTTCCGGCATGGTAGAATCCACCTCCGGCTGCACTTCCGAGCACTCCTTAGAGCATGCCTTAAGTGCCTATCATCCGACTCTCCCCCACGGAGCAGGCTTAATTATGATAAGCCGCGCCTATTATACCCATTTCGCCATGTCCCACAGCTGTGATGAAAGACTCATTGATATGGCAAAGGCCTTAGGTAAGAAAGATGCAAAAGAACCTATGGATTTTGTGACGGTCCTGACAGAACTTCAGAAAGCCTGTGGTGTTTCCGAGCTTAAGATGTCTGATTACGGCATCAAAGAAGAGGAACTGAAAAAATATGTGGAAAAGGCCTATGAGACCATGGGCGGATTATTCGAAGTTGACCCGGCCCCTCTTACAAAAGGGGACTGCCTTGCCATATTAAGGGCTTCTTACCGCTAAGAGTTTACAGCATTAGGTTGTTTCTAGATATAAAAGCTGTTGTAAAATGAGACCCTGCGCAGTATAACTGCCTCAAAGGCCGATTGACAGACAGGTGATAGGCTTTGTATGCTATAAGCGAACATTTTATGTACGAATTCAGCATACAGCTCCTGTCGGATGTCAGTCATTTGGCCTTTGCGGCAAGTCCTACTAAGCAGGGTCTCATTTTGAACAACCCCTTGTTCTCATTACTAAAATATCTCTCTTAAATAATCAGCATACCAGAAAATAACCTCTCCGATACGGTAAAGCTCGGATTCTTTGCTGGTACTGCGCCAGAGTTTCTTATATTCATGGTACCAATATTCCAGACGTATTGCCAGTGCATTTGCCTCCGCTTTCCTGACGGCGGTATCACAGCCTGCAACAACACTTCCAATTTCATTCCATAGCCTGGTGCCTTCTGCGGCAAGAATATACGCTCCGTAAAGATTTCGTTTCTCTCTCTTTGCACCGGAAATAGTTTCATAAATTTTTTGAATTAATTTATCTATAAGAGTATTTGCTATCGCCACCTTTTCCGGGGTAATGTCTTTTAATACCGGTGAGTATGGCTCGCGTTTAAGCTGCCCTGTTTTCAACTCCATAAAGCAGATTACTTCAAACCAGGTTACCACTGCCGCTTGGTCCAGCTGTGCAATTATGCTCAGGAACTGTTTAGACGGATCTCCGTATTCCAAACAGGAAATCCCTTCGTTTAAAGCTTCAAATTCCGGCATGTGCTCATTCCATGAATTCACCGCACCATAAATAAGGCCGGCAGTGGAAAATTCCGGGTGATTGATATGGCCAAAATCACCCCAGTCGGTATTTAAAATACCTATGGCGCCATATTTCCTCCCGAAGGAACACATCCTTCGAATGTTATCATAGGACATCCTCAAATTGTTTACCAGCCTGTTCCATCCGCTGACTCCGGGGCATATGTACTGTGTGGCTCCGGCCATAGCAAGTTTTTTAGTGCCTTCCTCACTATGGTCAGGTGCATAGCCCCAATTCAGACAAATAGTCTCCTCCGGCAGCTCTTGAATCGCTTGGGGCATATCACAGATGATATCTCCCCAAAACATGGGTATCTTTTTCTTAGAGATAATAAATTCGCAAATTCGTTTCAGAAAGTTAATATACATTTCATTGGTGCCGATTTTATCTGAGAGCCCCTTACTTCTTCCTTTTCCAAGGTCAAAGGTCTCATCCGCGCAAATATTAAAAAATCCGGAAGAAAATAAGGGCATGTACTCCTCTATCATACCGACAACGAATTGAAAGCTTTCCTCCGAAGATATATCGAGAGTATGATGGGCCATTCTCTCATAAAAAGAAAAAGGCTCCTGCCCGGAATTCTCCAATTCACATAAATGGGCATATGTTTGTGTACGCAATACCTTATAAAGATGCCCAAAACTGGCAATGGAAGGAATGAGTTCAATATGAAGATTTTTGCAATAGCTGTCAAATTCAAGAATTTCCTCCGCCGTAAGCGGTGTATCATCACGCCATACTTCACTGAAATCACGAAATAAAAAACTATGTTCTATATATAACTGCAGTTGATTCAGCTTATAATAAGCAGCTTTATCTGCAAGTGCTTTCAGGGTTTCCAGGGTAGGTATTCTGCCTCTGGTAACGTCATGATAAAAACCGCGATTCTCAATATCCGGAAAATCCCTTATCTCCATCCCCGGCAGTACAGCCCCCTGTGTTTCAATAATCTGCCGGAGGCTCTGGATTCCATAGAGAATTCCTGCATTGCTTCCACCGCTTATTTCGGCACCAAACTCTGTAATAAGCAAGTGATATTCTTCTGTTTTTAATTCTTTATTGAAAGAGAGGAAGATATTCCCGTCTATTTTACTTCCCTTGCTGATAGGACAGTCAAATCCCAGCTCCTGATAAATTGTTCTCTTCAATATCCTGGCATGTTCAAAGGCCTGTGAATCACAATCTGCGGATATCATTATCCTGCAGTTATAACATATGTTAAAACCTTTCTCTCCGGATAGTTCTATATTGACCGGTGCCGGTATCAAATACATTTTATCTCCTCATTCTGCATCATGCTGTTATCATACTTTATACTAATCCATTCACCGGGCTTCTCTATTGCCCGCCTGCCCGCCTGCTGCATTGCCATAATCTCCAGAGTCTCTTCCTTTGCGACCGGAATCTCCCCATCTTGAAAGAAATGCAGCAGTCTGTTCATAAAATTCATATAATAGTCCGCGACAGCAATTTCTTTGATACCTTCTCTTTGTGTGGATGCAAACAAATGAAAAGGCATTTTATTGCCTTGGGTAAAGGTGCACATTCTCCCCTGCTCATACTGATAAAGAATATGAACTGCCTCACCTGACAGATAAGCCTGACACCTTGCGGCACCCGGTCCCATGATGGCTTCCAGCATCTCAAACTGATGGATAGAGTAATTTACCATATCTCCCGGCCCTGTAGTGGAGCAATACTTTATTTCCTCCGTTTCCAGCTTCTTAAAACTTAACAGTTCCATGCAAAAACGCTGGGCCGAGCAGGTAAACACCGGTGTATGATGCTCCCCGGCTAACCGGAACATTCTGGCCGCCGCCTCAAAGGTGGGCGCAAAGGTTTTATCACAATAAACCGGTTTTCCGCTCTTTAATGCTTCCTGTGCCAATGACTCATGAGGCAGACAATCATCCGCGCACATCACCATAATGGCATCTGTATTCTCTATCAGCTCTTCATAAGTTTTACAGGGGATACAATTGTATTTTTCACACCAGGCCCTGGTGGATAGGCCATATACCGCATCCGGATGGTCCATTACCGCAAAGGCATGTGTTACTTTTGCGTCTATCCCGTACAGCTCGGCCGCCAGCATAATATACTCCGGATAATGATTGGAATGCCAATTATCCAGATATTGATCAACAAATCCTATTTTTATCATTACAACCTCCACGCTGTTAAAGATAATTTTTATCTTTCATTTTGATAAATTCTGGCCAACAGCCAAAGCCATCTGCAGGCAGAAGAGGTCCAGACCTCTTTATAAGTTGCATTGTTGTTATGGGGCCAATAGGGAATATCTTCATTCTCATTGGTCTGAATACCTACCGGCAATTCTCCCGTCATTTCACCCGGCATAACCGCATATTGCTGAGCATAGCGTTCTCCTTCTCCATACATCAGAGACTGATGAAAGGGATTCCTGCCGCCGATCCAATAGAGCTGCTCTTTGGCAAGTGACAGCAATTCCTTATCTTTTAAATATGCTCCCGCTATGGCAGCCCCATTCCCCATGGCAAGGTGAATAGCCGTATTTCCGCGGAAGGAGAACCATACCGGAAAATTACGAACATAATATCCGTCTTTTAATTCCACCCCTGCTTTAAGCTGCTTCTGATAATTGTTCTTCTGCTCATCATAATCCACCAAAAGATGCATTATTCGGAAGGTCTCTTCATATTCCGCTTCACTTTCATGGTACAAGCCTGCCGGAATCATATGATAAGGACTGGCATATTCCATTAGTTGTTTCAAATACTCTCCATAGAGCCGGATGCCCTGCTCCCATTTTGGCAAATCCCTATGTTCCGGCTGAGAACGGCATAAACGCTCCAGTGCCTCCGCAAACATATATTCTCTTGACTGATGGCTGTAATGGACGATTTCCTTCCTGCTCTCATCCCGATAAAAAAATCCTGTAAATGTCCCGGCCTTTGTCTCCTGCTCCTGACAGCTAAGAAGCCTCTCTCCATACTCCGCAGCCTTACCTGCATAGACTTCATCCCGGGTCTGCTCAAACAAAACGGAGGAAGTCCAAACAATCAACGAATAATACTGGGATTTTGAAGAGGAGTAGGTATGCTCCCACATAATCGGAAGTTCCATCCCCACTTCTTCAAATCGGTTAATTCCAAAGGTATAATCTTCTTTTGCCACCTGCAGGCATTTCCAGGCAAGCTCTTTATCCCTGTCCGCCAATAATTTGGAGGCAATTGCACAAATACCGCTGCACAGCAGATTTTCAAAGGCATGATTATGGCAGCGCACTTCCACATCATCTTCATCCCCGATATGATTGTTGGTCCAGCGAACCACTCCGGCACTGGTTGCACGGTAACCGTCCCCAAACCGGCTTTTCAGAACAAATTCCAGTCCCCACATTGCTTCTTCAATCAGCCGTTCCGGGAGCAGCGTTCCGAAAATATCCTGTTCTGTCCTGTTTTCCTTACTATTTTTGTTCTGCTCCAGTGCATCTGCCATCTCCAGCAACGCCAGGGTTACTTCTGCCGTATGAATCAACTGCTGGGACATATCCCCTGCGTCATGCCAGCCCCCGCCAAAGGACAGGAGTGTTCCATTATGCTTTGCCACAACATCCTGATGACATATTCCATGTTTTCCCGGAACCGGATATCCGCATCTCTCACAGAATATAAAATTAATTACCTTCCAGAGAGCTTCCTCAAAAGCATTCTCAGAAATGGGAAAAGGTCTTGTCTCCAATCCGTCACAGCGAAGAAAATAGGTTCCTTCCTTCGTAATCTCCGAAAAATCCAGGATAAAATATACTTCCCCTTGAAAGGCTTGCTGCCTTACCCTGCCTTCATAAATTATCTCAAGAGTATCTGCATCCAAGAGCTGAAATTCCTCTGCCTTTCGGGCTGTAACGGCAAATTTTCTGCCGGTTCTAAAATAGCCGGAAGAAGAATATGAGATTTTTTCTGCTCTGCAGAGCCATCCTTTGTCCGGCTCCGGTTCCGTCACCTTATCCAGGTAAACATTTTTAATGTAAAAAACAACTTCATCACCGGAGGCGGTATCCTTTCCATTCAGCCGGCAGTTAAAATCCAGTTCTGTAACCGCATCCCTTCCCATACTTCCGAATTCCCAGATACATTGGTTCCATTCACCGTTTTTTAAGTTAACGACATGAGTGCCTTCTCTGTAATACTCATCGGGCACTTTCACTTTGCCTTCGTTTCGGATGCCCAAATTCAGATTAACACTGCGCACACCCTCGCAAACAGGTTTTACATCAAATACCAGGCAATGGAAATTCTCCCAATCTTCATATTCAAACTCGATTTTGGCATGAACGGTTCCATAAAAAGCACAATCTCCGTCGGCACTCATGGCTTCCGGCCAGCAATAGGTAATAGGTTCTCCTATAAGCTTTACAGCCTGTGCACCATCTTCCTTTTCAATGGAGATTCTTCCTTCCCCGCTGTGATGCAGTTTGGGATATATATCATCAGCCCATATAGGTCTACGCTCCAATATTTTTCTTTTCAGCAGGCCTGTATCCAATCTCCCTTCCTCATACAGGGGCAGCGGTTTATGTAAAAATCCGCTCTGGATAAGCTCTTTACGAAACTCCTCTTTCATATCGAATCCTCCTGGCAATCCTTCGTCACGATTACCTGTCCGCTCACTGCCCATTCACAGCTTCTTAAGAACATGGTTTTAAACTCCGCGGGTTCCAGTGCGATTGTTGTATTTTCAGTCAAACCATGTCCGGTATAAAAGGGCCAGACATGACCCAATATAAAGTTTACCGTATTTCCCCTGCCGTAATTTCCGACAGTTAATACCGGTTCTTCATATCCGGTTCCCGGATGTCCCCACCTGGACAAAACCTCAGGATCGGAATAAGCAGTGGCAAGCACTTGCACCGGAACATTCCATGGATTTTCCAACCGGCAGAATAACTCGTCTGCAGTCCGGAAATTACCGATACCCTCTGTAATTGGATGACGCTTTCCCTCCGGCAGGTCTGTTATGGTAACGTCCCAGTAATTGAAATCACCATGGGTTGCCGTCTCCCGCCACAACAGACCTATCATCTTCTCAATCTCAGGATTCTCACTAAAGCAAGGATGCAATCCATGGCAGAACAAAACACCTTTCCCTTTCTTTATCTCGTCTGCAAGACGTAACTCTATTTCCCTGTTTGACCAGTATTCATCTGAACAAAGAAAAATAAAAAGGTCTGTCTTTTCTACTTTTTCTTTATTCAGCATATAGTTTTCAATGGAATTTTCTGCTCCGGGACAGGTTCCTGCGGCTTCCACCGAGAAGAGCCCTGTTTCAGTCAGCCAGCGGATTAGAATCGTACATACCCGATTTACATCATGTCCCATGGGACTTACAAAAATCACTGCATTATATTTATGCACGTTAAACACCTTGCCCTTCCCCAACACTATTCTCCACACAATACTGTAATTATAACATCGATGCCGCATCAGCATCCAACAAAACTTCACAGTTCGGATGCAATTGTAATACGGATGCCGGAATATCAACGGTAACAGGCCCCAGAAGTGCCTTTTTGATTATATCTGCTTTCTGTTTTCCCTTTGCAATCAGGACAACTTTCCTTGCCTGCATAATATTCTTAATACCCAGTGTCAGCCCTCCGAGATAGTAATCCCCGGCGACCTTCGTTTCTTTACGAACTCTTTCTTCAAAAATCGGATCCATCGGAGAAACCCAGGTCGTACTTTCAAAGGGCGTTCCCGGTTGATTAATACCAATATGTCCATTCCAGCCAATACCAAGCATCTGAAGATCTATCCCTCCCGCTGCCTCTAACGCCTGATCGAACTTCTTACACTCCAGCTCAAAATCCTCGCTGAAAGTCGGCGGCATGATAAAATGCTCTTCCGGGATATTCAAACCGTCACAAAGCTGGCTTTTTATCATTGCATAACAGCTGCCTGAATAAGTTCTTGGCAGGTTTATCAACTCATCCACATTAAAAACCTGTACTCCGGAAGTATCAAAAGGATTCATCTGATATATTTCACTGACAATTCGATGCATATTCATAGTCGTCTGCCCCGTTGAAAGTCCGATTACACTCTCAGGTTTTGACAGCATCTGGCCGATAATCTTCCAGGCCGCCATCTGATCAAATCTTTTTTCATTTTCTGCAATTATTATTTTCATAAAATCACTCCTTAAGTTTGTTATTTTTGATTTTGAAGTCCAATAAGTCCAACAGCACCGGCACCTATCAGTCCGGCATATCTGGGATCAAAGCTGGATAGAACGACTCCATTTTTCACGCCGCGCATCGTAGAAGGATTCAGTTTATCTTTGATTCTGGGGAGCAGCCAGCCGTCACTGACTAAACCGCCCCCTAAAATAATCGTATCCGGGTCTGAAACCCTCACCAGGTTCATAATTAAATTTGCTAATTGCTCTTCAAGCTGCTCGGTTAATTTTCGGCATAAAGGATCACCTTCCCCGGATAAACGAAAGACTTCCGCCGCATTTACCCTGTTCTCTTCACTTGGTCTGCTAAGCTTTGTTTCAAAATCATCATATAGACAAAGTGCCTGAGCATGCAGGCCCGATCCGGAGGCGATACTCTCAACGCATCCCTTTCTGCCGCAGATGCATTGATTTCCTCTTGTGATATCAATAACACTATGCCCTACTTCACCGCTGTTGTTATTTGCTCCCCGAATCAGCCTTCCTTCTGATACAATTCCTGCCGCTATACCGGTCCCGATATTTAGGTAGATAAAATTCTGACTGTTCTTGCCATGACCAAACATCATCTCAGCGCCAGCTGCGCACTTTACATCGTTATCTATGTAAGCAGGTATATTCAATTTCCCCGAAATAAGCTTTCCAAGGGGAATTGGATCCGTCTCTATATGGTCCATTGATTTCCATATCCCATTTTCATAATCAACTACACCTACAACACCTGCGCCAACTGCTGCCGGAGTTCCCAAAAACCCTACTTCGCTGATATAGTCGGTCAAACACTCCAGAACTCGGTCCGCTGCTTCCCTGTGATTCCTTATGCCGGTTTCATATCGTTTCATTCCCAATATGTTCCCCTGCCTATCTATCTCACCGAGCAGCAGCTTTGTACCTCCAAAATCGCAACCAATAAAACTATCCATCTTTCCCTCCAAAAATCTTTACTTTTTGTTAAATTCCTGCATCTGACGTACTACTTCCTTCATATAGTCATCCACGCCGGCATTGGTCAATGCATCACGGTACTGTTTTACCGCATCTGCCGGGTCACCGGCTTTGCCGAATTGAATTGCCGGAAGCCAGGTGGTTCCGGCTTCGTTTATTGCCGTTACCTGTGCATTCATATTTGAAGTATCTACAATGAAGGAGCCCCAGGGATTCAAACGGGTCCAAGGCTTAATTTTGGCATTTATTTCATCAATTTTATCTTTAAACGGATTAAATTCCGGAAGTTCAAGAGCATCGTTTCTGGTACTCCACATATCCCAATAATAAGAATCCTTCTCTTCATTGTAGCCGGCCGGTTTTTCACGATATCCGTCTTTATTGATAACGTACTGCTCTCCTTCAATACCATACTGAGTCAAATGATATACCTCCGGATCATATTGAAACAAGTCATACATCATAAGAGCCCTTTCCGGATTCTTTGCATTTGCAGTAATGGAGCAGGCATCCTGTGTCACAACGTCAGAAATCGCAAAGCCTCTCTTTTCATCAAAGAAAAACGCTCCCAATTCAGCCTTCGGATTCTCCTTCGCCATTTCCTGGAACAAAGGATAATAGTTTGCGACGTTAACATTGTAAAGTCCGGAATTTCCCGCAAGGAATGCCGCTTTTGTATCAACGGTAGTTGACATAACATCATTGGGCCAAAATCCGGCATCGCCCCAGGCCTTCATTTTCACTGCAAAATCTAAGAATTTATCATCAAATACCGGCGAAACCGAAGTCCAGGGGTCGTCAATACTTTTATTAGCTACCGGTACCGCCATACCAACGCTGCCGGCGCCTAAAACATAATCCGTATCCTGACGCAGCCACATAGAATATAATTCGTTCGATCCGGCACTTCCTCCTACATTGTATGGAATTACCTCCGGTTTATTTGCTAAAATTGCTTTACAGTATTTCTCCAGGCTATCTGTAGAGTCCACTTTATCAATTCCGAATTCCTTTGCCCAATCTGCACGATATACAAAAAGAGGGGTGGATAATTGCCATTTCCTGTGCTCAGGCAGTGCAACAATTTTGCCCTTATAGGTACATCCGTCCCACTCTTCCTTCTTCGTATCTGCCCACAGCTGGGGGGCATAATGGGGAAGCATCTCCGTCAGATCCATAAATGCACCTTTTTCTGCATTGTCCCATAAGTTCAGCCAGGTCGAGCTTGTAAATATAAGATCGATGTTGCTGCCGGAAACCAGCTCCATCTGGTATTTTGTAGCATAGTTATTCCATTCGATCCACTGAATATCCAGTTCGGCATTTAGCCGTTCCTTAAAAATTTTGTTTAACTGTTCAAGCATCTTTTTATCAGCTCCCCCTTTTGGCGGGTCACCTAAAACTAACATCTTAATGGTAACAAATTTTGAAGTATCGATTTTGCCGTCTGCAACGGGTGTATTTCCGCTGGGACCTTTATATTCCTTTTGTCCGGAGGCTTCCGTAGATCCTGCTGTTTTGTCTGATGTTTCCTTTGAATTTGATTTCGTACAACCCGTAAAAGAAAAGCATAACATAATGAATACCAAAAACATTGAAATAACTCTTTTTTTCATATAATATCTCCCATACTATAGTTTTTGTTTTCTGATTACTTTATATTGAACCCCAATCAATCCGGCCGACCTGCGCACAATCAGTCAGACAAAAAGGAATTTTTCCAATAAGCTACCCTTTCACCGCCCCGACGGTAATGCCTGATATAAAATACTTTTGCACCATGGGATAGGCAAGGATAATCGGACCCGTTGCCAAAACCGCCGTTGCCATTTTTACTGTTTCCAGAGGCAGGTCCTGTGTTAAAATATTTCGCCCGGCCATAGAATTTTTCAGATATTCGGCTCTGTTTATAAGGTTGTAAAGCAAAAGCTGCAAAGGCCTGTACGCTACGCTGCTGTCCAAAAATAACATGGAATTATACCATTCATTCCAATAGCCTAATCCGATAAATAAGCCTATTGTGGCAAGTGCCGGCTTTGACATGGGAAAAATGACCCTTGTAAAAGTTATAAAAGGAGAGGCACCGTCTATATTCGCCGCTTCACTGACGCTATGGGGGATGGAATTACGGATAAAATTCTTCATCATAATGATATTCCATGCACTAAGAAGCGAAGGTAATAGAATTGCAAGATAATTATTTTTCAGGTGAAGATATCTCGTCATCAAAAGATAGAACGGAACCAATCCGCCGGAAAACAACGTTGTGAAAAAAAGAAAAAGAGAAATCTTATTTCTGCGCTGGAAGTCCGGCCTTTGCAGGACATATCCGGTCATGGCTGTGATAAATAATCCAAAACTGGTTCCGACTGCAGTTAAGAGTACTGTTACCACATAGGAACCGACAATTTCGTTGTTTCCTCCGAGAATAACCTGGTAAGCATAAGCAGTAAATTGTTTCGGCAGCAAATGGTATCCCTGAGTAACTAAAAGCTTTTCATTTTCAAAAGAAGCCGAAACCATGATAAGAAAGGGCAGCAAACATGATATAGCTAAAAACGAGATAAATAAATATCCAATAATCCGGATAATCCGGCCTGATAGATCACCCTTTTTTTGTTTCTTTTTCATAAATGGCTCCTATCTGCGTACTTTTGCACGCATACGTAATCAAGTGGGGTGAAAGGTATATCTTTCACTCCCTCTCTCCTAAAATAATGCATAATCCGGTTCTATCTTCTTCACAATCAAATTGGTCGTCATTACCAGAACAAACCCAAATACGGATTGTACAAAAGATACCGCTGCCGCCGTGCTGAATTGAAAATTATTTGTCATTGCCCGGAACACATATGTCTCAAGCACATCCGTTGAATTATGCAGTACCACATTACTGCTGCCGACCATGTTGTAGAATAGATCAAAATTCCCTCTTAATATTCCTCCAATTGACAGAAGCACCAAGATAATAAAGGTTGGTTTCAGACTGGGCAGCGTAATATAGCGTATCTTCTGAATGGTGCTGGCACCATCCACCTGAGCAGCCTCTAAAATCTCATGATCCAGACCGGTAAGTGCGGCAAAATATACAATGGAACCATACCCCGCTCCCTTCCACAGGTTTACAATTACTAAAATAGCAGGCCATACTGACGGTGTAGAGTAGATTTGTGCTCCACTCCTGCCCATGCTCATTAAAAAATGATTTAAGATACCATTGGTACTATTAAAAATTGCAAAGCTGAACAGCCCCACCAAAACATAGGAAATGAAATTTGGTAAAATCAAAAATGACTGAGATAATTTACGGAATTTTTGATTTCGGATCTCATTCAGCAATACCGCTATCGTAATCTGAATGAGATGGCTGGTAACCAGAAAGGCAAGATTGTACAAAACCGTATTTCTGATCAGCACCCCCAGTTTTCCCGACAGAGTAATAAACTTCAGATTCTCCAATCCTATAAAGGAACTTCCGAAGATACCCTTGTTGTAGTTAAAGTTTGTAAAGGCTACATAGATACCAGGCATCGGAAGATAGGCAAATATCAGGAAATACAAGATGGCAGGTATACACATAATCAGAAATGCCTGATCCTTACGCAGGGAAATCAGCCACTTCCCAAACCCCTTCTTCTTATCCGCAGATTCTTTTCTGCTTAATTTCATTTATCCATCACCCCTTTCGTTTTCAAAATGTAAACGTTTTCACAAGCAGAAATATATCACATGAATTTTTTATTGTCAATAACTATTTTTTATTTATTTTTGTGATAAATATCATTAAAGTTCGATTTATCGCCTATTAAATTAGCTATTTTTAAAGCGTTTTTGAATTGTAATCCAAGATAATTTTAATTTATTTTTGAAAACGTTTACATTATGATTGATTTTTATAAAGGACTGTGCTATATTATTGATAACGAGATTAGAAATTAAGCTTTCTTTCTATTGTTTTATAATAGAATTGCCATAGAAAATCAGATTAGCAGAAAGGACTGTACCTTGGGAGACAAAGAACATATCACCATAAATCAAATAGCCGATGAAGCGCAGGTGTCAATTGCCACGGTATCCCGTGTTATGAACGGACACGCCTCTGTCTCATCAGAACGCCGGAAGCGTGTTGAGGAGGTTATCCAAAAATATAATTTTTCTCCAAACGCGCTTGCCAGAGGGTTAATATCCAAACAAACAATGACCATTGGTGTTGTCCTGCCGGATATTTCAAACCCGTATTTTTCCTCTATGTTTTTAGAAATAGAACGTTTTTCATTAGAAGCCGGTTATACCCTGCTCTTATGCAATACCTTGTTTGGCGGTTCTTCCCACGGAATTCGCAATACCAGAGATGAGCCATATTACTTCCAAATGTTAGTTGAAAAACAAGTTGACGGAGTATTAATTATAGGTGGTCAGGTCGATTTAGTTACTGTTGACGCGAATTACAAGCAGGCATTAAAAAGATTATCCGAACAGCTGCCCGTTGTTGTAATTGGTAAGGAAATAGAAGATACAAATTGTGTTTTTATCCATCCGGAAACCGGCCAGGGAGTTACTTTGGCAATTAATTACCTCTATATGCTCGGTCACAGGCAAATTGCCTTTGTAGGCGGTCAGCCTAATGTTACTATCACAGACATTCGTGTAAACGCTTACAAAAATGCTTTAAAGAATCTTGACCTGCCAGTTGATGAACGGTTGATTTCCCTTTCTGATTATTATTCAAAGGATGGTTATTCAGCTATCAATACTTTAGTCAGCCGAAATATACCTTTTACGGCCTTTCTGGCAATTAATGATAACGTCGCAATCGGCTCAGAGCGTGCATTGCAGGATTTATCTATAAAAGTACCGGAAGAAATTGCTTTAATAAGCTGTGACCAGTTTGAAAACGGAGAATTTCATATTCCAAGGCTGACGAGTATCAATCAGCATCATGACTTACTGGGCAGACTGGTAATTAATACGTTAATTAACATTATCGGAGGAAACAGCAATCCCCCCAAATTCTCACTGGCACCGGAATTGGTAATCAGAGAAAGCTGCGGTACTCATCTTGGTATCAAGCATTAAATAATTTATGAAAGGAACTATCATGAATCGTACAGAATATTTCAATACACTAAAGCAAATTTATGAGGACCTTGAGAATCCTGACGGCAATTTTCAGGCCTCATATCCCACCTCAGCAGAAGAGCTGGAGGATTTAAAAAAATATGCCGCAATATCTCTTATGGTCACTGACCGTTACTACAGTAACTTATCCAGACTTCTGGCAGAGCACAATACCCTCTAAAAATAAAGGGTCCGTTGCAAAAATAAAGCTCTGTGAAACATGACTTGCCTTCCGCACTGATTGGCAGTGCATCAGGGCAAGTCATGCTTCCCAGGGGATTCATTTTGCAACAGACCCTTATATAAAAAATACGTTTTACAAGCTCTTACTGCGTCTCTTTTATATCAAAATCTACGTATGTATTCTATCAATTCCTTTATATTAACTCTTGCCATCCCAACCTTTTGGTCTGCCGCTCCATAGCTCATAAGCAGTTCTTCCCCCACAACAATACCTCCGGTAGTAAAAATACAGGGGCATAAGAATTTATCCGGCAATTCCCAATCCTGGGAAGCATACATCATTCTATCGCTGCAGCGGTGCAGTATTTCCGGAAAATCATTCTCTCTTTCCTTTAGAATCATAAAGGACTGGGTATAGCCATAGTCCGGCAGCTGCTTTCCGTGATAGGATACCAGCCACTCACCTTTCCCAAGAAAAACAGGCGGAAAACTTGCTCCGATGCGCTCCTCCTCCCAATCAAAGGTACTGACTGCCAGCAGTTTATGAGTTGCCTTCGGTGTTACAAAATCCCTCAACTCCTCTGCCGCAGCCAGGAACATGGAGGGTTTATGTATTCCCCTGCCGGCCTCGAATACATCCGGTTCATCAGGGCGGTGAAGCATTACATACTGCATTTTCCCGTCAATGAGCATTTTCTCAGGAAATAGCATAACATCCCGGTTGTCAGTAAGGCTTCCGTCTGTTAAGGGACACACATAGGTAAAGGCTTTCTCATAATTCTGTTTTACCAGTTCTTCCAGGTGAAGTTTAAAAAGCACGGTGGTCGTATCATTCTTAAAGGCCGCACTGCCAAAGGGGTTATCCTCTTGCATAGCCCAGTCGGGAAGGTTGTCCTTTCTCTTATCTCCTTCCCAGTAAGCTCCCGGCGGGAACATGCGGCAGGCTGCCGTCACATAATATTCTCCTTCTACCTGAAATATTCTGGGGTCCTCTATACAGCCATTTGCATAATTTATTACCTTCTCTCCCCTGTCATCGGTAATGTACATGTCTTCCAAGTCGTAAGCCAGCCTTGGAGCCAGTGCCGGTCTTGAAAAATCCGGTGCAAAGGTCTTTCCGTTATCCTCACTCCTGGCATACCCGAGGAATATCGGATAGGGGTCGGAGAGCCCCCTCAGATTCTTTTCAGGCCATGGTCCTGTGGCACGAAATAACATATGAATGATATCTGAATCCTTCTCTTTTACAATAGCAGGATTTAATACCATGGTATCTGCCCAGGTACATCCGGGCATAGGCTCAATCACCGGCTTCGGCGAATAAGTGATATCTGGTTTTTTCATAGTAAATTAGTTCCTTTCGTATTTTGTTTTTAAAGTCTGCCCTTCCCGGCTGTCAGATTTGTTATAGTTATTCTGCTTAAATTATATACCAGCCAGGTTATAATTGATAGAAGCCCCTTCTGTAGTTATAGACACCGGGGCTTCCTCTTTCCTTCAGGTTTATTTGTATAATTATATAATCTTACTTAACCGCTCCGTCCGTTACCCCGCTGATAATATAGCGCTGCATAAATATATACATCAATATGGTAGGTACCGCCACAAAGAGGATTGCAGATGACATAAGAGGCCAGTCGGCCATCCTGTCTCCGGCAAAGGAATTCAGGGCTGTCGCTACCGTTCTTAAATTTGATTTCGGCATATACATATAAGGCGTAAAGAAATCATTATAAATTCCCAGTACCTTTAAGATAGCTCCCGTCGCAAGGGCCGGCTTCATCTGAGGCAGGATAATAGAGCGGTAAATTCTAAGTCTGGAAGCTCCGTCTATTCTTGCGCTTTCATCCAGGGCCACCGGTATCTGATTGATAAACTGAAGAAAAATATATATCTGCATAATATCCGTTCCGATATAGAGGAGCATTCCGGCAAGCCTGGTATTATAAATCCCCAGGTTTCTGATCAAAGTAAACGTGGCTATGGTTACCGTCATCGCCGGAATAAAGGTGGGGATTAAGAATAACAAAAGCATGAACTTCTTTAACAGGAAGTCAAATCTTCCCATAGCATAAGCCACCATGGTTCCTGTAAGCAGGGATACCGGAACACTGACACCAATAAGGATCAGGGTATTCTTAAAGCCAAGTGCAAATTTACCGGTAACAAATGCCTTTGCATAATTTTTAAGATTCAGGATGTTCTCCGGTAATGTATAAACGCCTTTTAACATATACTCCTGGTTGGTTTTTAGAGATACATTCAATAGAATCAGAAGCGGTGTGAATACAAGGATCAGGAAAAATATAAGTATGGCATAGCTTGCTGCTCTTCCGGCTTTATTATTTATGATAAAAGTATCTTTTATCATCATATCATCTTTTACTTTACCTTTTTTTTGTACTATGCTCATTCTTTTCTGCTCCCCCTTAGCATCAGTCTCTGCACCGCCACAATCAACAGAATCATAGCTAACAGGATAATACCCATTACGGCTGCCTTGCCGTATTTTTTATAATCAAAGGCCAAAGCCAGGGATTTCGTAATAAATGTATCCGTCCTTCCATTGGGACCGCCTTTTGTAATCATGAACGGCTCAAAGTATGCCTGCAAGGCTCCGTTGATACTTAAGAGCAGAGATATTTCTACCATTCCCTTTATATTGGGAAAAGTTATGTAGCGCACTGTCTGGGAGAAGCCTGCCCCGTCCACTCTCGCCGCTTCATAGATCTCACCGGGTATAGACTGGAGTGCCGCAATAAAGATTACCATAGTAAAACCCACATACTTCCAAAAGCTGATGAAAGCAAGGGCGAAGTTCGAGAAATAGCTTGCTGTCAGGAAATGTATCTGGTGGTTTTCAAAGCCCAGGGCCCTGATTATCATATTAATCGGTGAATTGGTGTAATCATACATGTAGTTAAACATAAAGGCTACCGCTACCCCATTGATAATATAAGGCATAAAAATTACCGAGCGGAACATGTTTTTTCTTTTTAAATTGGAATTTAGCAGGATTGCCAGAAACAATCCCACAAACTGCTGGATAACTGCCGTAATAATATAAGCAGCATTATTGGCAAATACTTCAAATAATTCCTTCTGACCTAATACATCTTTAAAATTTTTAAAGCCTACATATTTAAAATCCTTGGCCAGACCATTCCAGTCCGTAAAGCTTAACTGAAAAAGCTTCATCAAAGGATAATAAGAAAACATCAGTAATAAAATCACAGGTACTAAGAGAAAGCCTATCACTGTAATTCTGTCCTTTACTTTAGTTTTGATTTTCATGACTTGCCTCCTTTTACTGAGAATTCTATTGGGAACTCTCCTCTACATTCTGCAAAAAATTTGATTATCTTTTCTGTAATAGAAAGGAGCCGCCTTTCTTGTTTCATTTCCGGCAGCTCCTTTACCAAACAATCAATTTATTGCTGATGTTATTTTACGAAATTCGGCCTTGCCTCTGCCCATTTCTTATTCCATCCGTCTATCAGGGCCTGTGCCTTGGTATCGTCGGATTCCAGTACATAGGACATTAAGAAGGACTGTTCATCTAATTCAATTTCGTTCTTGATATTTGTAAATGCAGCGTCTGCGATTTCACACTCGGATACGGGTACACCGTAGGATAATAATTCGGCTGCATAAGGGTCTGTATTCTGAACTGTTTTGTCGGAAGGAAGAGTGTTGCAGGCAAGAGCATATTTTCCGCCTTCTAACATGAATTTCATGAAAGCTTCCGCAAGAGCGGTATCTTTACAATCCTTAGAGATACCCCATGCTTTTCCGGGAGTGGAGAATACTGCTTTTGCTCCGGGGAAAGGGAACATGCCCACATCTTCTGATTTGGCGCCGCCCTCAACCACCTGTGCGGGGAACCAGGTCTCCGCATAGAACATAGCGGTTTTTCCCTGGGAGATATCAAGCTTGAACTGATCCCAGTTGGCAGAAATAATATCCTTCTCCAGATAGTTCATCTGGTACATTTTGCGGATGGTATTCATGGACTGTAACATAGTAGCGTCAAAGATTTCATCCTGGTTAACATATACATTTTTACCCTTGGTATTGCCATTTAAAGTAACCTGTACCATATCCCAGGAAACCCATGGATAAATAGGCCATACATCCTTAAAGGCGGTTCCCATAGGAGTGATGCCTGCTGCTTTTAACTTAGCGCATACATCCCAGAATTCATCCATTGTCTTAGGAACATCGGTAATTCCTGCCTGACGGAAAGCTGCTTTGTTATATACTACACCGGTATAGTTAACACTGTCGCTGATAGCATATATTTTTCCGTCACTGCCTGTGGTGTTCTTTGAAAATAAGAAATTATCAAAATTGATATCAAGTTCGTCGATAGGTCTGAAGTAATCTGCGTAAGTGTCCTGGCTCATGCCGTCAATCACCTGAAAGATATCCGGTGCCTCACCGCCTGCCACACGGGTCGCAATTACATTCTCATAGTCCTTAATGGCTTCAAATTCGACCGTTGTACCAGGATGTGCATCCATGAACTCCTTTGCAAGGTCTGCTAAAGTAGTATCTACAAGGTTGGTCATATTCGTTGCAACTACTATCTTACCGCTTAAAGCCTCTTCTGTAGGGGTAGCCTCCGTACCGGTACTGCCGGTATTTTCAGTCTTTGTTCCCGTATTTGTATTTCCGCTATTTGTGGAAGTCTGATTATTTCCCTTACTGCCGCAGCCCGTCAGAGCTGTCAGTATCATTGTCAGAACTAAAAGTTTCGCAATAACTTTTTTCATTTTGCCATCTCCCATATTGTGATTGTTATGTACTTCAAGATGCATCTCTTAAGTACTATTATAGTAAAGGCCCCTGTTCTTTGAAAGAACTCTTCTTTGCTTTTCTATGCAATTTTTTAGGTTTCAGGGTCTTATTTTACCCTTACGCGGTATTCCTTCCTTTCACTTCCATACCGAATAACAAGGGTATCCGTTCCTCTGGATTTGGCAAAGGCTTTTCCGGTTTTCTTTTCTATTACCACTTTACCGGCAGAAAGAGTGGAATAGCTGATATCCTTCATAAGATATCCGCATACTTTCACACGGAACATATAGGTACTTCCGAGTTTCATGGACTTAACAGGGTTCAGCAGTTTCACTTCCGCCTTTGCGACCTTTATCCTAGTGGCAAAAGACTTCGAATTGCCATCAACGGTTACTGTAGTTGTAATCGTGGCATTTCCGGCTTTTTTCCCGGTTATGGTACCGGCCCCAGACACCGCCGCAACCTTCGTATCTGAGGACTTATAGGTAACAGAAACCTTGGATAATCCGGCTTCTTTTGCCGCCAGTATATTATCTGTCAGAACGGTTTTCAGCACTGATGTCTTTCCTGTTGTTCCTCCCGCATACAGGTTCTTGGATGAAGGAGTTATCTTAATATTTTTAAGCTCTCCTGAAAGCATTGGCTTATCCGATAAAACAAGAGCATAATCCGATGCATGGGTAAAGCTCAGAGCTACCTCGCCATTTTCTTTTACTTTACCAAGAGAAATTAATTCAAAGGACTTCTTCGCTTTATTGTAATAAAAGAGATTTCCGGTCAATCCGGCATCGGTACTTGAAGTCATCAAGGTCAGTTCTGCCTTAAAACCAAACTCTCCCTCATGATTTAAGTGAAGAGGAATATAGGCTGCACCGGCTGTAAGATTTTTTAATTCCTGTGAGGGCAGACCCTCTTCCGACCGGGTCAGCGTAAAGTTAATTGTACCCGTTGTCTCTCCCGTAATATCATTTCCATTAACCGTCCAGCTATATCCGTCAAAGGCAAACTTTGCTGTGAGTTTATTATTCTTTAATATCTGAAAAATATCCCCGGGTATGCCTGCTTCCTGATTCATCTTAAAGGTCACGCCCGTATCCTTCATAGAGGTAAGCACATTCTTAACACTTGCCCAGTTCCCGGCGGTCACTTCAATAACGGATTTTTCAGGATTAGGATTCGTCCCGGAACCCGGCGCGGGGTTAGGTTCTGTGGAGCCTCCCGGCGTACTGTCCTTCATATCAATTGTCAGGGTTACCGGGTTTCCTTTATCAAAGGCCACCGTTAGCTGCTTCTGTCCTACAGACTGTGCCATCAGGAAATTATTATTTATAGTAAGCGTATTTCCGGATACCGTATAAGCACTTTCACCGACCGCTTCATCACTGCTTGTAATGCTGTTTATGGAGGCTGCATCTCCCCAATTTATCGTAAAGCTTACACTCTTACCGGAATCCGTATATTTATCATATTCCTGCTGCTTTGGCGTAATATCTGCGCTTATGGCACTTTCCAGGTCACCAGTCCTCTTTAAGAAGATATCATCCAGGCCGAAGCCCTTTTTCGTAACCTCCCCATAGAAATGGCAGGCAAATAAATCTCCCTCGCCGACTTTGATTCCGCTTATAGTAAGCTGCACCCATTTGCCCTTCTGGGTATTGTCATAATGGACCTGGCTCCGGCTCCTGCCGTTAACCAGTGCTTCCATATAGCCATCCCCGAAGGTTCCGTCCGAAGCCAGCTTCACCCAGGCACTTAGTTCATAAACACCCTCTCTTAAATCCCTTACCTCTCTGCTAAGGTCATAGGTATAGGCATTATCTGCATACCCTGCGAACTTGCGGCTGTCCTCTGCATCGGCGGTACTTCCCGTCCGGTGTCCGTTCAGCTCGGTTTTAACAGGTGACCAGCCGTCTCCCCCGGTATAAGTAACGGTATAGCCCTCCGGTAAGTTGGGCCAGTCCGCAGCATAGCTTTCCATATCCCCGTTGGGCATATGATTGACCTCTGCAGTCTTATAAAGTGTAACTTTTTGTACAGCAAATACCAGTCCGTCGGTGCCCTCCGGTGACTGTGCCATAAAGCCAAGGGACAGCTTTCCATTCGTTACTTTTATATTCTCTAACGTTATATCTTTCCAGGTATCCGCCGTATCCAGGAAGTTGCTCTTATAAATATCTTCTCCTGTAACCGCATACATCCTGGCATCGGTAAAGCCTGATTTTACACGCATCTTGGCGGTTGCCTGATAGATTCCGTCCGGCAGGTCAAGCTCTTTCTTAACATCAACGGAATAAGCATTTTGTGCCCACCACAGAAGGGAATTCTCAATCTTTCCTTCTGCTCCCGCCTGAGTAATTGTCCAGTCAGAAGGCAGGGAGGGAAGAGCGGAAAAATCCTTCTCATAAGCCTTCTCATACTGTACAGGTGTTTCTTCTACATTGCCTTCTACGTCTAAAATAATATTTTTACTGTCACTTGCAATAACATCCCCATTGTGGTAATTGATGCTTGCCGTAACCTCCACCGCACCGTTGTAGATTCCGCTGTCCTTTGTAAGGTCATACTCCCATTGGCCGTTTACAACGGGTATATTCATGTTCTTACCGCCTGCTTTTAAGGCTACGTAATTTACCTTTTCTGCGGTGCCGCTTAACTTGTAAGGGAATCCGGCCACTGTCTCATTATTTGTATTTGCAATGGTGACCTTGGCATTTTCCAGGTCATTCTTGAAATTAGCACCTTTGATATCATCAAAGTATAGGGTACCCTTGGTTACATTTGTTACCTGGTTGGTATAAATAGAGAACTTCACGATATTTAAATTCTTATCAAGCGTTCCTGTTCTGGGGTCCCAGCTGGGCGCCTTAAAGGATTCAAAAGGCATATAAAGCTCTGTGGGTCCGGTGCCTGTCATATACCCTACAGATTCCCAGGATAAGCCGTCTGAAGTCTGGAGCTGTATGGTAAGGGAATTGCCCGAGCCATCAGGTGTATACCAGAGCTTAATGCCGTCATAATCCTTTAAGTTCAGATAATCCATGGTCTTTGTTGCTCCCGCATAGCCGGCCGCTCCATAATCATAGTCAATGCGCATGCCATAGGAGGCCTCTGATTTCTTCTCCACATCCAGCGAAATGTCAAAAGCCCCGCCATTGGTATTCCTTGAATAAGCAGCATTTAACAGCGTATTGGAGCCGTTATAGCCCTCGTAATCATCTACCTTGGTTAAGCTGCCGACATAGATATTATCAACAGTGAACTGAAATTCTTGTCCGCCCTTTTGATAAGCAATACCAACTCCATAATTTCCTGTATAGAAGTTTTTATCATCCAATACTAACTGCATACCCTCAATACTGCCGCTTGTACTCTCTGCCCCGATCCTGAAGTCAGCAACTTCAGAAAAATCAGGTGCCTGTGCTGTTTCATAACCTTCACCGGCTACTGCTTTCATAGTATTAAACTCAAATTTAAGCATCTGAGAGGAGCCATTCATTACAGTGGCGGCTTCCCATTGGATGCCGTTTTTGTCCGTAAGTCTCAAGACCGCTTTATCACCTGTCCCATTGCCCTTTATCCAGGCATACAGACAATCATACCCTGAGAAATCAATGTTATTTAATTCTTTTGTAAACAGCCCTGTTGCATTGTCCAGACTTAAAGTATAGGCCGCCTGAAGCTTTGCGGCACTGCCAAAATAATATTCACCGTCTTCCAATACATTAACAGGTGCTTTATCCGCCATCGGAAGCCGTCTGTTTCCGGAGGCTGCTTCCACTGATTTTACAATCACATTTTCCTTTCCTGCCGGATAGGTTATTCTAATGAAACGCACCGGGTCAGTAACATCAAGATTGGAAAAAGTCAGCTTTGTATACTCTCCGGCTGTCTCTTTGCTGCCACTCGGAGATATTTTTGTATATTGCACTCCATCCATGGAATATTCCACCTGTAGCTCATTTTCATTCTTAGCATACAAGGTGACACGGTAGGAGGTCATGTCATCTCCGGTTTTATAGATAAGCTCTGCCCCATTTTCATCATCAGACGCAAGACCTTTTACCTCTCCGGCTACTGCATAGGCCAGGTTATCACTTTTATAGGCATAAAGCGGACTGGCAGAATCAAAGGTTTCATCCTGTATAAAGGCATTGGCGGGAGCCTTCCTGCCCTGATATAATTCAGACTCGTCATAGAAGCTGTAGCTTACCTGTATACTGTCCAGGATGCAGGCATTATTCCCTCCAATGTATACTCTTAAAAAATAATTTCCCTCGGGTATACTATCCAGGGAATACTTCATTCCATCTTTTGTAAGGCTTATTTCCTGATAGGAAATATCATCCTTTGATACATAAGCTCTTGGAGCACTTGCAGGTTCTCCCTTAGTCAGGATACTTACCTTCCCAAGACGGTCCCCGCTAAAGTATGTAATATACCCGTCCGTACTGCTGTCATTCTTTAAGGTACCTCCGGAAACCGACACATTGGCAGAATGGTCATAGCTGTAAGTATTCCGAATTTCCGCAGGATTCTGGTCTGTACTGGATACACTTATCATATCCAGATTATCTGTGATATCGTGGCTTGCGGCTTCCGTGGACACCACATTGGACCACAGGCCTGCACCGGACTCGTTGCAGGCTCTTAAACGGTAGGAATACGCCTTGCCGGTTACAGCCGTAATATCATGATAACCTGCTATACAGGGAACTTCTTTATTCTCCCAGTTCCGTCCGGAATCATATACATAATCCTCTTTATCTGCAATGGTTACCCAATCTTCTTCTGCGGGACTAATCTTCTCTGTCCTCTGTATTTCATACCAGGCACCGCCTACAACACCGCGCCATTTAATATCTCCCACAGAGGTAATGTCATAGAGCAGGGGAGCTTCTTCCGTCTCCGGAGCCGGTATCGGAATAGCTCTTGCTTCACTGATGGCAGCCGCCTTTCCATTCATTATCTGGGCGTAGGCATATATAGTTCTTACAATGTTTGTTTCGTCATAATAATCTCCCGAAGGAAATCCCGGCCAATGATAAGCTGCCCAGTTGCCCGGGTCCTCGGAATGAAAATAATACCCGTATCCATCCTTATGGGCCCTGAGGCTCCACATCATAATACCATTGGTGCCGGAATCAACACCCTGCTGAAATACCTTCTCCACATCCTGGTACTTGGTATAGGTTCCGAATTCTCCAAGAATAAAGGGCTTTCCGTTCCCGTTTGCATGAGCCAGCTCGGTGTCGTTCTTTAATTTCTGTGCAAAGGAACCGGTATAATAATGACTTCCCAGAATATCCACATTAGGGTCCTCCAGGGAGGCTGCCGCAGCATCCATCTTACCGTCCAAGACCAACTGCCTGATTCCGGTAGATTTCAGATGGGCTGCAATTTCTGCAGTCCAATCCTGAGGAAATTTGGGACTGGTGGTACTGTCATAGGCAGCAATTTCATTTCCCGTCTCCCAGCAAAGAACCGCCGGGTCATCCTTATACTTTACCCCGGTAACCGTGTTGACTCTTTCCATGAGATGGCTGATCATCTGCTTAAACAAATCTCTACAGGTCTGATTGGTATAGAACTGCCAGGCATTGGGGTCAAGGCTGTCTGTCGTATTAATTGTGATACCCGCCAGCCTGCAATAACCGTCAATACCTCCCACCCAATGCCAGTGGTCTACAAGAGGTATAATCACCCGGATACCATACTCGTTGCAGATAGCAAGGAGTTCATCCAGCTTATTTAAAGCTGTCTCATTAAAGGTCAGGTTCCCCTGTTCATCTACGCCCGTTACATAAGCGGTATCTGCATTCCTGCCGTTATAGACCGGAATCGTATAGGTTCTTGTAACGTTTCCACCCATTGCCTTAATGGTCTTGATTTCATTTCTCTGCTCCCATTCATTATCACTGGTCGCCTGAGGGTAGTTTAGGGAAGCAAACTTCAGCTCCTCATTACCGTCCATGAGCTTAGTCCCCTGGGTGGTGACATAATTCTGAAATACCGTTTGAAACTGGGATGCATAATCAATTGTCATACCTGCCGCCTGTCCCGTTTCCTGCACTGATTCCGCACCGGCTGTAACGGGTTTTAGATTCATCCCCGTAAGCAGCATGGCAACACTGGTCATAACTGCTACAACTTTTTTTACTTTTTTTGCATACATTTTTCCCTCTCCTTTAAATAATGCTTGCCCTTAAGATATTTCTTAAAAGCATTATCTCAATGGTAGCATGGCAAGGGTTCCCTTTTAATAACTTCATTTTGGGTTTCTATGCAATTTTTTATTCCCTCATGAAATTTCTCAGAGGGTATAACCTTGCTTCAAGTGCCATAGCATACTTCCTTCTGCTTGGTGCAAACCACCATAGCGATTCAAAGACAGGAACTTTGGTACTCAAATCAAATTTTTACCTGATAACATAAAAAACGTGGGTAACATCATAGATATTCATGATATCACCCACGTCTTTCTCTTATATTTTAATGGCAGGAATCGAGTCCCTGCACCTGATATTTAAACAAATATTTGCTTTTTATTAACTGATAATCTTTCTATACTCCTTCGGAGACATTCCTATCTTCTTCTTGAATGCTCTTCCAAAGGATACCGCATCCTCATATCCCACCTTATACCCAATCTCATATACTTTCACCGTAGGATTTAATAACAGGTTCTTTGCCATCTCAATACGGGTATCCAAAAGGTAATCCGTGAAATTCAAGCCTGTCTCTTTCTTAAAAAGGCTGCTGAAATAAGAAGGGTTCAGTTCCACATGCTCTGCTACGTCATTTAGCGTAATCGGCTCCATGTAATTCCTGTCTATATACTTCTTTGCCATTTCAATACGCTTCTTGCTGCGCCGCTCCCTCTCCTGCTTCATACTCTGAATAGCACCGCGGAACAGTGTCAGCAATTTATTTTTTAATTCCTCAGCCGTGTTTACATACTGCACCGCATATTCATATTCCGTTTCACTGGCAGCCATTGCTTCCTTAAAATCTTTTATCTGAAAGAGCAGAAGTTCCAGAATCATTTTAATCCGCAGGCGAAATTCCACCGGGTCAGCCCCCATTAACTCAGAAAACACCTTCTCTGTTTCCTCTTTGACTTTAATATAATCACATAAGTCAAGGGCATCCGCCAATCCCTTCATCAGCTCCTCAGAGGTCTTCGTGATATCTTTATAGGGCAGGGTAAGTTCATCATAAAAGATTATATTTCCCTTCCCAAGATAAAATCTAGCTTCCGCTGCCGTCATAGCCTCTGTAAATGCATTTCCCGCTTCTGACAGTTCTCCAAAGCTTCTGCTGCCTCCCAGGGTAAAACTCATACCCTCTTCGGGAGGAGTATTTAAGAAAAAAGAATGATACTTATTGTACAATTCCTTTTCTACGGCGTCTGCTTTCATTTCAATGAATACTACAATTGCATCATGGGCGATGTACGAATAATACCTGTTACCGCTATCCAGCCGGAACAGATTGGTAAGCTTTATAAAAGCCTGTTCCATTACGCCTTCCGCCGGAAGCATTTCTGCCGGAAATACTTCCGAGCTCTCCTTGTACCAGTTGTCTGTACGAAGTGCCATAACACAGAAATTTCCCCTCAGGGAAAGCTTGATTTTCTCCGCCGCCTCCGCTAACTCTTCCGGTGCTTTGAATTTTCCGTGGAGTAATTTATTTATAATCTTTTCCTGATAAACATTGTGATATTCTTCTACAATGCCTTTATCCTTCATATCCTTTGCAATATCTGCCTTGAGCTTCTGTAAAAGAGCAACAAAATCCGCCTTGTTGATCGGTTTCAGGATGTAATCCACTGCTCCGTCCATAAATGCATTCCGCACATATTTAAAATCATCAAAACCACTGAGTACGATAATACGCACTACCGTATTAAACCTCCTGATTTCACGTATCAGCTCCAGCCCGTCCATAATAGGCATCCTGATGTCCGTAATCACAAGATCTATATCTTCATTCTTTTTAATTTCCTCCAGAGCCAGCTCTCCGTCGGAAGCCTCTCCGACAATTGTACAATCCAATCCACTTTTTTCAATGGTTTTTCGCAATCCCAATCGTATAATCTGGTCATCGTCTACGATAAAAATCTTCAAATTGTACACCTCCTTCAGCATTCCGGCCAAAACCTTCTATCATTATAATAGAATATGCTTGCCAATACAAGCTTTATTTTGTACAATATAGCCAATGAAGTTATGGTTCAGGCTTGAACTGTACTGCTAAAACAAACTCTTAACTTTACAAAAAAGAGGTAATCATGAACGATAATCAAGATACAACAAGAAGAAAGAATCCCGGCATACTTCACCGGCTGAAGCTGCGCCTTACCGATATTCCTATTTTCAACCGATTGACCATTATTATTATCCTGGTCTTTTTCGCTATATTTCTGCTTTCCTATACCAACTTTTCTACCTTTACAAAGGATAAAAGGCAGACTACTTTAAATATGGTCAACCAGACCAATCATCAGGCCATCAGTAAAATAGACGATTATATTGCCGACCTTTCCAACATCACCAAATTTCCTCTCACCCATAAATATAATGATATCAGCTATCTCAGAGAACTGGAAGCCTTTGAAGAAGACGGTATTTCTTCTATGACCTTCCAGAAACTAAATGAGCAGATGTTCAATGATATTTTAGGCTACAAGGAATCCCTGAATTCCTGTTTTATCTTTAATACCTCGGGTAAAGCAGACTATAAGGTGGAGATTCCCATTTATCAGGCCTTTAACCCCTCCCAGGAAGACTGGTTCCTGGAAACGATTAAAAAATTCGGAAAGCCTAATATCGTCCGTACCTATGAGCTGCCCTATGTGGTAAAAAAGAACAGCCCCCATTATGTATTCGGAATATCAAGAGGAATTGTCCGTTTTGAGACCAGTACCGTAATCGGTGTGCTGCTGGTAAATACGGATATCGATTATCTGCGCAAGGTCTGCGATAACATGAAGGTATCAAACGATGAACGGATTGTGATACTGGACGGTGACTATACCATATACGACACCAAGGAAGACAATATTGCCAAGACTGCCAGGGATGATATCAAGGCCCTTCACTCAGCAGGGGAAAATAAAATTAAAAAAGTAGAGATGGACGGACAGGAGTTATGGATATCCTCTATTAATTCCTCCTATACCGGCTGGCACATTATACGCCTGATTCCTACAAAGGACTTATTCAGTGACCTGGAAAGCATGCAGCGCTCCACCGTCCTGCTTTCGGCTATTATATTAATCTTTACTGTGCTGGTAATCCTTCTGATATCAAGACAGATTGTCAATCCTATTAAGAAGCTGCAAATGCTTATGAAACTGGCGGAGACAGGTAATTTCGACAACCCTATCAACATCCATTCCCACGATGAAATCGGAAGCCTTGCCCATTCGTTTAATTCCATGATTCAGAAGATTAACAGCTTAATCCAGGAAGTCTATCTTGAACAGATTAAGCAGGGCGAGACAGAGCTGCAGATGCTTCAATCCCAGATAAATCCTCACTTCTTGTATAATACCCTGGAATCTATCAGCATGATGGCAACCATTAACGATGATGATACCACCTCGGAAATGGCAGCCGATTTGGGAACAATCCTGCGTTATGGTATCAGCAAGGATAAGAGTATCGTAACCGTAGCCGAAGAAATACGCATTCTGGAAAAATATATCCGTCTTCAGGGGATACGTTTTCATGATGCCTATAAGGTAGAACTCTCTATCGATACCGCCATTTTGGAACATGAAATGATTAAGCTGATTCTCCAGCCAATTGTAGAAAATGCCATTTATCATGGCATGAGCACCATACGAAAAGGCGGGCTTATCGTTGTAAAAGGCTATGAAGCTGACGGCCTGCTGCACTTTACGGTGTCAGACAACGGAAAAGGCATGAATGAAGAACAAACCGCATCCTTAAACGGTTATATAAACGATGAAAACAATAATTTCAAAAGCATTGGACTCCGAAATGTGAATAAGCGGATTAAACTGCGTTACGGGGAAGCTTATGGGATTCGGATAACGAGCCAGTTAGATAACGGAACCACCGTTATGGTGGTATTTCCTTGTGAGCCGGTCTGAGGCAGCATAAATCAAAAATGTAACTATTATATAAATCACATAAAAGACTTTGATTAAGTGTCTTATAGACTTTAAATCAAAGTCTTTTATATGCAAAAATCCAATTGTGAAATTCTGCATATAAATCCAAATTTATGTAATGTCCTTTGCTCCTCCTCTATGCTACCATGGATTATGAGAAGGAGGTGCTTTATGAAGCGCAAAGTTACTTACAGACTGCTTAGTGTTCTACTTACATTTGTTCTACTGGTATCCGGGCTGCTAATTCCGAAAGAAACCCGTGCTGCCGGCGAAAATCTGGCCTATCAAAAGGCTGTTACCGTATCTTCCACAGAATCCTCAAGTTATCCGGGCTCCTATGCCGTTGATGCCAATGGCAATACCCGCTGGTCTTCTGCCTATGCAGACAGCCAGTACATTATAGTCGACTTGGGCAAGAACTACTCCGTATCCAGTGTACGTCTGGCTTGGGAATCTGCCTATGCCTCCCAGTTTCAGATTCAGACTTCTCTTGACAATTCTTCCTGGACCACTGTCTATTCAAACTACAGCGGAACAGGCGGAAGCAATTCTATTAGTTTTTCCGCAACAACCGCACGTTATGTAAAGGTCTATTTAATCAAGAGAGCTACCACCTACGGCTTCTCTCTTTATGAATTTGAAATTTACAGCGGGACAAGTACCGATACAGGCACCGGTGTATTGGACTATCTTAAGAGCATCAGCGGAAGCAAGACCGTTATCGGAATTCATAACAGAGAGCCCAATTCCGATGCAGATGTGCAGACAGAACGGGCTTACAGCATAACCGGGCAGTATCCGGGCTTATGGAGCGGTGATTTTCTATTCTCATCTGACGATGTATCCAACCGCTGGAATATGATATACGAATGCAAACGCCAGTGGGACAAGGGTTCCATGGTACAGCTTATGATGCATGTAGTTCCTCCCACCCAGTCAGAGCCAGGTTCCTGGGATGGAGGCGTAGTAAGCTCCTTAAGCGACAGTCAATGGAGCAGTTTAATTACTGACGGCGGAACCTTAAACAAAGCCTGGAAAGCCCGGTTAGACCAATATGCCGTATATCTTCAGTACCTGAAAGACAATGGCGTTACCGTACTCTTTCGGCCTTTCCATGAAATGAATCAGGGTATTTTCTGGTGGGCCGGCCGCACAGGCACCAACGGAACAGCCGCTCTCTACCGCTTGACCCATGATTACCTCCAGAATGTAAAAGGCCTTAACAACCTTATCTGGGTATGGGATGTACAGGACCTTGATTACAACTGGAGCACTTATAACCCCGGTTCCTCTTATTGGGATATCTTTGCCGTAGATATCTATAACTCAGACGGTTTTACCGATTACAAATACAATCAGGCTCTAAACGTAGCCGGAAGTAAGCCCATTGCCATCGGTGAATGTGCAAAACTCCCTACGGCTTCAAAGCTTTCCTCACAGCCCAGATGGGTGTTCTGCATGAGCTGGGCGGAGCTTACTTTCAGCAATAATACCAATACTGAAATACAGAACCTGTATTGGGCATCTAATGTAATTGTGCAGAATGAATTACCTGACCTGAAATAGTAAGACACAGTAAAAAGTACTCTGGCTTCCCCGTATATTTAGTCTGAAAGGAAGTCAGAGTACTTCTTTTTGTTATCATACCTTTTTTACCGGATACCGAAGGATAGTCTTTCTGTTTGAAGGACTGCCTTTTCGGGGGTCGGAAAGGTATATCTCATGATGTTTTCTTTCTTCCGATAAGTCAAATAACATACTGTTCGCTTCTGTAAACTGTCTCATCTTTTCAAGGGTCGCCGGCTCATCATCATAACTTCCAATATGCATGCACTGCACGCATAAGCCCTCCGTAAGTGCCCCAAATCTTGCTTTTTCCAATGCAAGCTGCGGTTTCTTCCTCCTGGTAAGCTCCAATGCAATCTTAAAAACAGCTTCGTCCACGAAATCAGGCTGACGGATCATGGCTGTCCAAACAAACTTTGACTTCTTCGTTACGTCATAATCTTCATAGCCTTCCATCTCCCACAGGCCTTCCAGAGGCGGTACAACATATTCAAAATAACCAATTGACTCATCTTTTTTAAAAGACATCTTAATTGTATAGGATAATGCGTAGAGAAGCTCCACTGCCTGCTGAAATTCTCCCTCAGGCTCATTGGGGTCTCCGTGTCCGTCCACCTGTATGAAATTCATTTGAGGAACCTCAATTGCCGCCGGAACCGTACCAGGCTGATATAACTCTTTGAAAGCCTTTTTGTAATCCACTTTTTCCATACTCCTGCTCCTTTATAAGTTTAATAACATTTCCAATCCTGTTATTTCTACTATACCAGATAAAAGAGGACAACTATATGTCATGTTACAAATACTCTTTCTATTTCCTGCCCTTTAATTCTTTCTTGAAGATTTCTTTCATCTCCGTCATTGCCTCTTTGCCGGAGATATCCGATGCCTTAATCTCTCCCAGGCACATCCGCTCCATTAACCTGATATAAGCTTCCCCAAGTGCCGTGGTGATAAGTGCGGCGGTTCCACCCGAGATAGCTCCGCCGATAATGGTGCCGGCACCCGGAATCAGCTTGAACAGCCCTGCTACCATAGACCGCCCTGCAAGGGTTGCACCTGCGGTACCAAGAATAGAGGAAATAAAAGAAGTAATGATACCTTTGTCCACCTTCAGGCCAAAGGCCACGGTAATAGAAGCTATCATAGCCACCTGGGTCGGTACAATAAGCGCAGCATCGGCAAAAGGCACCGGAGTAAAGCCCTCGGCAAAGCTGGCTGTTACCGTAGTAGCAACCACGCCTCTTGCATACTTTACCTTTTGTTTAACAGCCGCTCTTTGAACATTCTGAAGGGTGGGGATCAATTCCTCCCCTAACAGCTCCCCCATAATTTCAATCAGCTCCTCACCGCCATAGGCCTTTGCCACATAATCTTCGTCTATTTCATAATCCAGTGCCAATACCGGCACAATAGCACAAACAGGCAGATTCAGGCTGTCGATATAGTCCCTGAATTCCTTCGCTTTCTTCTTTGAGAAAGACTTGGTCAGCACGATTATAAGAGGCACCTGAATGTCTTTATTATCCTCCGTGAACTCTCTGATCCACAGGATCTCATCCTCTTCGATGCGGTCGGATGCCGTATTGATACAATACCAGATGCAATGGATGCACTTATTTTCATCCTTGGAATATAATCCTTCTTTTATTTTACCTATAATCTCTGCCTTAATCTCTTTCTGGGTATCACGGCCAAGCTCCAGCCCTTTGGTATCATAGATAGTCAGGGGCACATCCTTTTTGGTAATCATCTGAATATGCTGGGTTACCGGCCTGCCTATTCCCGTTTCCGCAAGCTGCTCTCTGAAAATATAATTAATTAAAGTACTCTTACCGACACCTGTCTTTCCGGCTACTATAATATTGAGATTTTTCAGATTTTTAATCTTTTTATTGATTTCGTTAATACACTGGCTGGCTATATCTGAAATATTAAGCTCCATCTTTCCCTCTTCCTTTGCGGTAGATTTCTCTGGTTATTGGTTCTATTTTTTCCGGCTTCTTATCTTGTAAATCTTGGAAGCTCCCTTCCTTAAAAACTCCGGCATAAAAATAAAAATCAAAAAGCTGCAGGCTATACTTAGAACCGTCCAGCCAAAGGATTTTAATACCGACTGCTTCTGTATTTTTTGGCTTTTCAGTTTCTTATTAACAATATCTCTTATTATCCCAATTTGATTTTCCGAAAATGTCTTTTTCATATAAATAACCAAGTCCTTTCCGATACACCTCATGTTTGTGCCGAGGATTTCACAGACATAATCCTGTGTGAATTATGCTTCTCAATAATTCACACTAACTGCCATACCCTTTCCAACGCGCCGTGGAATTGCGCCAAGGATTTCGCAGGTGCAATCTTATGTGTGAACTATGTTTTTCAATAATCACACTACTTCTCCATATAGTAAGCGATGATAGTTCAAATCTTATGCAAAAAGCTTCAATCCTCTGTACCCAGAAAACTTGAAGCTTCACTTTTTGTTATTTTCCCATATAACGCTTCCAATGTCAATGCGCCAAACAAAAAGAAGTATAAATCACTCTGCTGCCTTTTCACAGTAAAGTGTTTATACTTCTTGCAATTTATATTCATATGTCATAGCGTATTAGCGGTACGGGATGTCACCAGCTTTATCGTCTGCAAGGCATAGCAGGATTATTTTCAGCTCCGTAACAAACCTTGCTTCCGCGAATCCAAGTTTCATCCACACAGAGATACTTAATGCACTTTCTCTTGCCGAACTTCATATTGCCCCAGCTGTAAGCCACGTGGATATTACCGTCATTTCCTTGCATCATAACCGGATACTCATACCTGCCGTTGTTAATATCGTTCCATATACCGGTAAAACCTTCTCCCAGTTCGATAATCCTCTGGTAAGGCCAGGTAACTCCGCCATCCTCTGATATAGCGAGAGTGACCGGACATCTTTGGTCTGGCCATACCGTCTTTTCCGTATCCGTATTAAACGCCACCGGATTAAAGACAAGACCGATTGCTCCGCTTTGAAGTTTGATTGCGGATATGCTGGAATTGTTATTAAGAAGTCCTGTAGCTGCAGGAACACTCCAGCTGTCTCCGTTATCCTTTGAGAAAGCAACATAGATTCTATCCGCAAAGCGGCTTCTGAAAATGGCTGTCAGCTTACCCGGTTCTGTTTCTACTATATTGGCATGGACTCTTCCCTGGCTCTCGGGAACCGGAACTTCTCTCCAGCTTGCTCCCTTGTCATCCGATATCTGCATTACTGTAATGTCGCTGCCGTTTCGGGATTCATCGCTAAAGCATATCCAGTTTCCGAATATAAAGCGGCCATTTGATAACACCTGAATCTTCTGTCTGCAAAAGGAACCCGGACGCTTGAACATTACCTCTGTCTTACCCCAGGTATAACCGCCGTCTGTGGAAATCTTTCGTCTGATTTCAGCCGTATACTGGAGATTGAAGCCTTCCTCTGTCTCCGGTGTTCTGGCGACCTGAGCCGTATACATAAGCCAGATTTCACCCTCCGGTGTCAGAAATAAGGATGGGTTCTGCTCAGAACGGGAAGAATCATCCGATACCTGTACCGGTTCTGTCCAGGTACTGGAATCTGCGTTCAATCTTGAGAGCACAATACTTACATCAGCATTTCCTTCATCGGAACCTGCGAACCAGCAGCACAGCAGATCACCGCCGGGAAGCTCCAGAAGGTCTGCCGCATGACAGCTCTTATAAGGTGTATTGGGAATACGTGCTTCGATGGTATCCATCAGCTTGTTTCTGTATAGCTTACCATTCTCTTCAATTATCTCAATATCAATATATTTTCTTTCCATATTACCCCTTTCGTGAATATCAAATCTTCGATTTGATATTCCTGAATCCGTAGTTGAAAAAACTGTCTTTTGTTTTTTCAACCTAACGGACATTTGGCCGTGAGGCCACTCAATGCCGGATGTGAAATGTCTTTTATTTCACACTAACCTCCATGCTGCCAACGCGCCGCATATTTGGGCGCCAGCACAAATTTGTTTGTGAAAATTATCTTTTTTAATTTTCACTCAGCCCTTTACTGAGCCGATTAAAATTCCCTTCTTGAAGTACTTCTGTACAAAGGGATAGAGGGAGACAATAGGCAGCATGGCGATAAAAATAGCCGCTGCTTTCATATTATACTGGTTTAATGTATATCCATTCTTAACGACATTGGTAAATACCGTTCCGGAATTACTGGAGGTAATTACAACGCTCTTTAAAATCTGCTGAATGGTTTTTAAATTATTGGACTTTAAGAACATCTGGGGAACCAGATATTGGTTCCATATACTTACGGCATTGAATAGTGCAATCGTTGCCACAATTGGTTTGGAAACGGGGAGAAATATTCTGGCCAGGGCCTGAATATCCGATGCGCCGTCTATAAAGGCAGCTTCCTCCAGTTCTGTGGGCAGTCCATCCAGGAACGCCTTGGTTATCAGAAGGAACTGTGTATTAATGGCACCTGGCACTATCATGACCCAGATATTATCGATAAAGCCTAACTTGCTGTAAACAATGTACTGAGGAATAATACCGGCTTCAAATACCCAGGTTATGATAAACAGGGACATAATAGCATATCGCTGTCTCAAACGGGGCCTGGAAAGAGCATAAGCTGTTATAAAGGTAAATACTACCGCAATAAAGGTTCCGGCTATGGTATATATAAAGGAATTCTTCATACCTGTAAAGATATCGAATTTCGGATTAGTCAATACGTAAGAAAATGCCTCCAGGTTAAAGCCTTTGGGGAAAAAGCTTACCTGTCCCTTTGTCAGATAGGTTCCGTCACTTAAAGCTATGAATAAAATATACAGGAAAGGATAGATACAGAATAAGGCAATCAGTAATAGTACCAAACTGTTCACTATCTCAAATACGGATATTTTCTTCTTCATTTACTGTACACATCCTTTCCATTAAAATAATCTGGTCTCAGCATACTTATTTGCCGCTTTGTTGGTCAGCATTACAAGCACAAATGCCAATATGGATTTCAGCAGATTCACTGCCGTTCCGTAGCTGTAATTGGGAAAGCCCGAACTTTCAAAGGCTATACGGTATACATATGTCTGAATAACATCAGCTGTTGAGAATACACTGGAATTATACATAAGCAGTATTCTGTCCAGATCAACTGTAAAGATATTTCCTACGCTAATAATAAACATGGTAATTACTGATACGGATATAGAGGGCAGTGTAATGCGGAACATTTTGACCCAACGGCCTGCTCCGTCCACCTCTGCTGCCTCATAAAGTGCCGGGTCGATAGAAGTAATAGCCGCAATATATATAATTGCAGAATAGCCAAAGGTCTGCCATACCTGTAAGAATACATACATAGGCCTAAACCACGCCGGACTGGCCTGAAAATGAATTGCTTCTCCTCCCAAAGCTACTATGATGTTATTGACAACACCGCTGGTAGGAGAGACCATAGCAAACAGAATGCTGACCATAACCGCTGCTGATATGAAATAGGGAAGAAAGCTTAAGGATTGAATGAATCCTCTGATTTTATTCCGCTTGACCTCATTTAGAAACAGTGCAAATATAATTGGTATAGGAAATACCACAACTAAGGAAAGCAACGCCAGAATGAGTGTATTTTTTAGTAGCTTAAGCATATATGGGTCATGGAAAACTTTTAAAAACCATTTCAGCCCAACCCAATCGCTTCCGGTAATTCCTTTAAAGGCACTGAAATTCTCAAAAGCAATTGCCATACCGAATAACGGGCCGAATTTAAATAAGACCAGGCTTAATATCCCCGGCGCCAACAGCAGGTATAATTGCTTGTTCCTACTCAAGTCTTTTATTATGCGTCGTTTCAGTGGTTTTTTTGCTAAAGGAATTGCTGCTGTTTTTTTTCTTTTTTCCAACGTTTTATTCCTTCCTTTCTATCTCTGACAGGGGAAGTGGAAACGCTTAAGCGTTTCCTCGAAAAAGACTAATCTTCTCCGCATCCCAAAGATACTGCCTGACTGTCAGAATGTTAAATTATTTACTAAAGGTGTTCGTGTAAGCTTCTGCCTGAATCTTTTCAATCTGGGATAAGCCCATGTTATCCATTTCTTCAATAAAAGCATTCCAGTTATCTTTGTTTAATTCTTTGCTGCCGGTGATAAATGCTGTCAAGCCTGCGGATTCTCCTTCAAATACGGAAGCTACCAGATTGGTAAGTTCCTCTTCCTGACTTGTTGAGTAAATTAAAGTAGGTCTGTCCAGAAAATTCTCAGTTTTAAAATTACTGTTAGCCGCATCTGCAATAAGCTTGGTATTCCAGCTATAGAAAGCTGTCTGGTCAACAGGCTTGCATACGGTAAATCTGTCGCTTAAGAAAGACCATCTCTTTTCACCGGCTGCTTTGGATTCTTCTGTTGTATAATCTGCAATAAACATCTTGGAGTCGTCATTGGTTGTATAACTTTCTCCTTCTACTCCCCAGTTTGCCAGGGTAATTCCTTCTTCGCTGTAGAAGTAATCTATAAACTTCAGGATTGCTGCAATGGTGCTTTCATCACTGGCGCTGTTAACCGCTGTTACGCATCCGTTCTGATAAAGAATAGAAGAGGTAACCGGTATGGTCTTTCCACTTGCATCCTGTAAGAAATTCAATACCTGCATATCATAATTCGGGTTGCCGTCTGCTCCGACATTTTGCATAAACCATTCTGCACGGTTATAGTAATCATAGAAAATACTTGCCTGTCCCTCTAAAGTCTGGGATTCCCAGTCACCTTCACTGTTGGTTCCTGCTACCCACAGAGGATTGATAAGACCTTCGTCATACCATTTTTTCATAGTTTCAATCCATGTGTAAGCCCCATCTGCCTTAATATTAAAAGAACCATCCTTTTCATGGTTGTAGTATACACCGCCGGAACCGTTTGCATCAGCATAGCTTGCTGCTCCGAACCAGGCTGCAAAACGAAGAGCGCTGTCACGGCCTGATAAAGGATAATAGTTCTTGTCTTTAGCGCCGTAATATTTCTTTAAGGTTTCCATTGCTGCGGTAAAGTCGTCCACTGTTTTAACGCTTGCTGCATCAATACCGGCTTCTTTGAACTGGTCTGCACGGTAACCGATCAAATCTGCAAAAATCGGTGATTCTTTTACCAAACCATAGATTGCACCGTTATCGCTGGATACATAAGACTTATAGTCAGGATTGCTGTCTATGTAAGCCTGTAAATTGGGTGCATACTTTTTGATGTAGGGTGCCAGGTCCACGAAAGCTCCCTGCTCACCGTATACCTTAGCCTGAGCCAGGTTGACCATGGCTGCATCGGGAAGAGTTCCGCTGGCAATTCTCTCGTCTACTTCCGTATAGGTATCGGCAATTTCCTCCGGACCTTCCACATATTCAACATGAATTCCTGTCTTCTCTTCTGCTGCATCATACCATTTCAGTTCCTTAATCCAGTCGGCATACTGGGAACGCATAAACATCTTATAGGATGTTGCCGGCGTAACCGTATCAGAACTTCCGCTGTTATCTGCCCCCTGAGTTGTCTGGGGATCGTTTCCGGTGCCGTTATTTGTTTTATCTGTTGATTTTGATGAACTGCAACCGGACAGTGCCGCAGCCATCATGACAAGTATCAAAGATACCGCTGTCAGTTTTTTCAAATTCCTCATAAAAAATACCTCCCTTGAGCTTTAACTTCTTCTATTATGATCAGTTACCGGTCCTAAACTTATTTTTCGCCGGCAAACCTGATTGCATAATCAATCGCATTGATAAGACTTACTTCACTTGCTGTCCCCGTTCCTGCCTGGTCAAATGCAGTTCCGTGGTCAACAGAAGTCCTGATAATAGGTAACCCCAGTGTTATATTAACACCTTCCACCGCATCCCATTTATTGAGATTCCGGTTAAATACAAACCCTGTTACTTTTAATGGGATATGACCCTGATCGTGATACATTGCAACTACAATATCATACCAGCCGCCTATTGCCTTTGAGAAAATAGTGTCCGGAGGCACCGGGCCTTCTGCCTGAATGCCTTTTAATCCGGCCTCCTCTATGGCGGGAATTATCTCTTCTATCTCTTCTCTTCCAAACAGCCCGTTTTCTCCGCTGTGAGGATTCAATCCTGCAACCCCGATAACAGGTTTTTCAATTCCCATTGCAAGGCAAGCCTGATTGGCAATTTCTATTACTTCCAGAACTCTTTCCTTCTTAACCCTGTCACATGCTTCTCTTAAGGATACATGGGTCGAAACATGGACAACCCTGAAATCCTTATGGGCAAGCATCATCGTGTATTTAGGCGTATCTGTGAGCTGCGCATAGATTTCGGTGTGTCCTGCGTAATGATGCCCTGCCAGATTGATTGCTTCCTTGTTTAACGGATTGGTAACTGTAGCATCTGCCTTGCCTTCCATTGCCAGCTCAATGACCTTCTTCACATACTGAAAAGCTGCTTCTCCGGCCATTTCTGATACCTGTCCTATGGCAAGCTTTTCACTGTCTGCCAGACCCATGTCAAGAACGTCTATCCTTCCAAATTCATATACAGCCTCTTTTACATCCCCAATCGGATGAAGCTGCAGGTCCTTAAGTCCTGTATATTCCAGAGCCTTCTTCAGCACAGATGCATCTCCTATTACCACAGGTGCACACCGTTCGTATAAATCCGGCCTGCTCAATGCCTTCACCGTGATTTCAGGTCCAATACCGGCAGGATCACCCATTGTTATTGCGATAATCGGTTTTTTCATATTGACCCCTTTCGTGAATATTCAATCTCAGATTGGATATTCCTGGATACGCAGTTGAAAAACAGTCTTTTGTTTTTCAACCTAACCTCCATGCCTTTTACATTACCTGATACCAAGTGCCCTGTTATCCTCCAGCACTTTTTTAATGGCTGCTACCCCTGTATCCGGCAGCTTATGAAAAGGTCTTCTGCAACTGCCTACGGGATAACCCAACAGAGCGACAGCAGTCTTAACTATAGTATTAGGGTTCCCGTGTCCAAAACACTCCCTGAAGCTGTTAATATTATTCTGGCATTTCTTTGCCTTCTCCATATCGCCGCTAATATAGCTTTCATAGATATTTACCATATTCTCAGGGAAAACATTTGCACAGCCTGAGATGGCTCCGGCTCCGCCTGCCAGCAAAGTCCATAATATGAGGGCATCATTTCCGCTGTAAACGGAAAAATCCATGTTCTTTGTCTTATCGATATATTGAAGCATGTTGTTAAAATTACCGCTGCTGTCTTTGATTCCAATGATGTTCTCAATTTTCGCAAGCCTAACTACGGTATCCGGCTGCAGGACATTTCCTGTCCTGTCCGGTATGTTATATAGTATGATAGGGAGCTTTACCTCCCCGGCCACAGCCAGATAATGCTCATACAATTCTTCCTGGGAAGCCTTTGCAAATGACGGAGTGATGACAGATAGTACATCTGCACCCAGTTCCTCTGCCCGTTTTGACAGTCTGACGGTTTCTTTTGTACTGATGCAGCCAGTCCCTGCATAGACAGTTACTCTGCCCTTAACTTCATTTAATACGACAGACAGCACCTGTTCCTTTTCTTCTTCTGAGAGAATATATCCTTCTCCGTTGGTTCCCGTTGTAAAAATCCCGTGAATTCCCGCATCTATAAGCCGGTTAACCTGATTTCTTAATTCTGCTTCGTTTATACTTTCATCTTCATTCATGGGAGTGACAATCGGTGCAATAATACCTTTTAAAAATTTCATGATTAACCCTTTCATATATATAGTTAAAAAATCACTATCCCTTTGCCTGCAAAGCTTCCAGATAAAGCTTTCTTGCCGCTTCCTCTGTCACCTCTTTTTTATTGTTGACCAGGAGACGCTTTACCTCCAGCCCGTCGTGTACCAGCTCTTCCAGATCATTCTCCGATACCCCATAATCCTTTAAGGACAACGGCACTTCCAGTCTTTTGATTATTGTGTCAATTTCACTTAATAAGAAATCCGCTTTTTCTTCCTGGCTAAGACCTTGTTCCTTCTTTATGACTGCATCATATATTTCTGAAAATTCCTTTAAGCAGGCTTCCTTATTATACTTAAGTACAGGCAGAAGCATCATTGCATTGGAAACTCCATGGGGAATGTGGTATCTTCCTCCCAGCGGATAGGATAAAGCATGAACCGCCGTGGTTCCGGAAGAAGTTATTGCCACTCCCGCGTAAAATGCCGCTAACAGCATATTATTCTTTTCTTCCACCGCATCCTGTCTTTCACAGGCGGGTATAATATTCTCAAAAATCAGCTTCAGGGCTTCCATGGCAAACATGTTACTAAAAGGATTTGCCTTATTAGAGGTATAACATTCAATACCGTGGGCCAATGCATCAATTCCTGTTGAAGCGGCTATCTTCTTCGGTAATCCAATCAGTGCTCTTCCGTCTAATATCACCGCATCTGCAATCATTTCAGCATTTACAATACCAACCTTAAGATTCTTCTCCGGTACGGTAACGATGCTGTTGGGGGTTGCCTCGGAACCGGTACCGGCGGTTGTGGGAATCAGAATGGACGGCACCTGTTTGGTCCCTCTAAGCGGGTCTTCCAACAGTTCTTTCACTCCATATTCCTTTGAACTTGCTATGGATGCCAGTTTGGCAACATCCATTACACTTCCGCCTCCGATAGCAATAATACAATCAGCCCCCTCTTCCTTAAAATCATCCACTGCCTTTTGGGCTTCCATCCAGGTGGGTTCTGAGGGAAGTTCATCAAATACCACAACGGGGACTTTGCATTCTTCTAATATTTGAAAAAGGTGGTCCGTTATTCCCGAACCTCTTATTCCTTTGTCAGTAAACACCGCTACTTTTTTGTACTTGTCCGTCACAAGTAATTTCAGTTTTTCCAATGAGTTGCTGCCGCTGTAGACCTTTTGCGGCATCATCAGTGAATATTCTTCTAGCATATGGCACCTCCTGCTATATGTAATTTTCCTGCAAGCTGGTATATAACATCTTCTTTCCCAAATCCGCCGGATTTGGAGATTATCCAGATAATGCTGTCCTTATAATTAATATGGGACAGTACCGACCCGGCCTCCAGTTCATATTCGGGGTATATTTCGTTGCATCCTATCTGGTTAAAAAGCCCTAACAGCGTATCTCCTCCTATAACCATGAGAGAATGTCTGTAATTAATATCAAGAAGTCTCTTTACAATCTCTCCCAGTGCTAAGGATATTCTTTCTCTTGCTTCATGAAGAGACATGTCATACTCTTGTATATACGTCTTAACTACTTCAGACTCCGGTGTGCCCGTATCTAACATAACCACCGGGTTCCCGGAAAAAAGGTCTTCCAGTTCCCTTAACCAAAGTCTTCCCTCTTTAGAATCAAGATAACCTTTCTCTAACTGCTGCCTTGGCGAAAGAATAATCCGCTTAAAGCCTCTGGCCTCTGCATATTCAATCTGAGCTTTTGAAATCGGATTAATGCTGCCGCACATTACCAAAAGAGATTGGTCCAGCTCCGGCATATGAAGGCTTTGCTTCTGAAAATCCATAAATTCCGGAAGAGCTGATGCAAAACCGGCACAACCGGCCATAATTCTAAGCTGCTTTTTTTCATTCAGGTCTTTTGTTATTTCAAGAATATCCTTATCTGTCTGTGCATCGTAGATACCGATAACAGGCCGGTCAAATGACGTATAGTATTCCGAACCTTTCTCAAACAGCTCTATTCTTGTACTGCTTTTATCAAAAAGCTCCTGAACCTCTGAGGAAATTACCGGTTCAAATGGGTCCTTGCCAAATACGCTCTCCCTGATAGGTTGTCCGTCTACATAGTGATATCCTTGTATTGTTATTCTGTTCATCTGAGGATAAGCCGGTATAAAAGGAAGAAATAACTCTTCACTGGCATCCAGTAAAGCCTTTAATTCACTGCCGATATTTCCTCGAAGCCCGGAATCGGTCTTCTTATAAATGTGGGGTATTCCTGCTGCTATTGCACTTTTAACTAATTTGAATACCTTTTGGTATGCCTGTTCTCCGGTAAGATGTCTTGTCTGAGCATCGATTACAAGTACCTCAACTTCATCCTTTACAAATAGGTAATTTTCCGCGTCGGCAGTTGTTATTATTTTTGTTTTTGCCCCATATTGCACGAATTGAATTCCCGTATCCAAAGCTCCGGTGAAATCATCTGAAATCAATAACAGCTTTACCATTCTTCTTTGCTCCTGACTGTTTCATTTTAAATCATTTCACTTGTGTCTCAAGCGATAATTTCGACTTGTTTTATCTATTCCAAGTTTGTATGTTAATTTTAACAGAGAAATTCGACATAATCAAGTATATTTCATGCATTTTTTACTTGTTTATAGTTCTATTTTGAAACATTTATTTTTAAATTGATTTATATGTTTCGATATGATACTATAATATTAGTTGAAAGTGCTGTAAATTTTTATTAATTTTTTCAATTATGTATTCAGGAATATCAAATCGAAGATTTGATATTCACAAAGGAGTTAATATGCAAAAAGTGAAGATTCTCGGAATTGCCCCTTATGATGGAATTAAGTCTTTAATGCTTCAAATTGCGGAGAAAAGAAATGACGTTGAACTCACAGCTTTTACGGGAAATCTGGATGACGGTCTGGCAATAGCGGCCAGGTACGAAAATAGCGGATATGATGTTATTATCTCAAGAGGAGGCACCGCAGACCTTATTAGAGAACACTGCAAGATACCGGTTATTGATATCACCCTCAGTATCTATGACATTTTCCGCTCCATTAAACTAGCTGAAAATTCCACTAATAAATACGTGATTATTGGATTTCCGGCCATCACGAAGAATGCCCATTTTATCTGTGATATCCTGCATTACAATATAAAAATCTGTACTATTCATAACGAAGCCGAAGCTTCCGATGCCTTAAAAAGCCTTCGGGAAGAGGGTTATGATATGGTCCTGTGTGATATGATTACAAGTTCACTGGCTCAAAAATACGGCATGAATGCCATATTAATAACCTCCGGCTCAGAAAGTATTGAAGCAGCCTTTGACCTTTCCCTGCAAATGTCCGTATCCATCAATAAAATCAGAAGTGATGTTACTTTCTTTCAAATGATACTGGAGAACCACCCCAATCCTTACCTGGTATTTAACGACAGCCTGCAGCAGATTTATTATTCCGGTTTTTCCTCAGAGCCCCAGCCGGTAATGGATGAGATACGAAAGCATCTTCCCCTGGTAAAGAGTGAAGGCTATCAGAAATCTTATTTTGAACACGGAGGACTTCTTTATGTTCTAATCGGAAAAGCGCATACCGAAAACGGTCAAACCTATATTATATACTATATAAACCAGCGCAAGCTTCCTTTAGCCTTAACCCGAAACGGAATTTACCATATCAGCAAGGAAGACGCCTATGATAAATTCTTTAACAGCTTCTACGGCATTACTCATTCCACCCAGAACGACTTCATGAGTATTGAGCAGTACGCAGAAAGTGATTACCCTGTTATGATAATGGGAGAGCACGGCACCGGCAAGGAACAGCTGGCACGGCTTTTATATGCTAAGAGTAAATATCAGAACAATCCTATGATAATTATTGACTGTGCCAGACTGGGCACCAGGGGTTGGGAATTTATCACCGGTGATAACAACTCTCCCTTAAGCGACACCAAAACGACCATTTATATCAAGAATATAAACAGCTTGCCAAACGACCGCTTCATGGAGCTGCTAAGCATCATAAAGGACTTGAACGTTCACCGCAAGAACCGTATTCTATTTACCAATACAGTGGACAAGGATGTTTCCCTCCATTACAGTGAAAAGATCATTAATACCCTCTCCTGCCTGACCCTGACCATTCCTCCTTTAAGAGAGCACAAGGATGACATCCCCAATCTGGCAAGCCTGTATATCAGCGTTCTCAATATGCGCTTTGCCAAAGAAATCGTTGGTTTTGAATCCGCTGCCCTAAAGCTGATGCAAGAGTATAACTGGCCTTTTAACTTTGATCAGTTCAAACGGATACTCAGTCAACTGGTTACCGCCACCACCACTTCTTATATAACTGCAGATATGGTATCTGCCATACTTGGCAAAGAATTATCCGATACTATTCAGATGGACAACGGCAAAATATATGTAAATCTCAATCAAACCCTGGAAGAAATTAATCTTGAGATCATAAAAATACTGCTCAGTCAGGAAAGCAATAATCAGAGCAAGGTCGCTAAAATCCTCGGCATCGGCAGGTCGACCTTATGGAGGATGATGCAAAAGATGGACATGCTTAAGGCCGAGGAATAGTTCTCTGGCACGCACAGTTATAAAATCCAACAAATAAAACCATGCATATGAAGGAGTTTTTTCTTCCGCCTGCAAGGCGGAGAGCAGTTCACTCTTTCAATTTATGCATGGTTTTTATTTATTCATATTGCTTTTATAAACCATTCCGGTGGTTTACATTTTGTGACAGCTCTTTGTTGCTAATCTTAAAGACTGAATCTTCAAGAACCAATTTCATAAATGAACTTCAGAGATTAAAACTTCAAAAATAAATTCTAGAAATCATACTTAAAAAAGATTCAGTTCATAAACCTTTATACCCTGTTCGTTAATCCCTTCTATTGCAAAACCCGCTGTTTTCAAATCAGCCCGCAGGATCGCAGTAAAACCATCCTTTTCCCAACGAATCATTAAGTTATTATCCATATTTTCTATTGTCAGCTTCGCTTCAAAGGAAAAAGCCGGAAAGGCTGAGCGAAACCGCAGCATGGAAAGCTGATTCCTGACTATCGTCTTTCCTAACTGTTCTTCCATCTGCTCTTTTGTCAGATTCGTTCTGTTAATCTCTTTATGTCCGCCTTCGCCTGCTCTTCTTACAGCTTCCAAATCATTCTTTCCGGCAAATAGATCCAGATACCATACCTGAGGTTTTCCTGGCATAAATAATTGTATCGCCCTGGCGAGGAGCATTTTATTGTCGTCTTCGCCAAGGGCACTGTAATAGGTTGCATTTACCTGGTAATAGACATTCTTCTGTCCGTGAAGATTCTTGACATATCCTCCTCTGCCTACCACCCTATCAATCATATCCTGAATGCGTTCTTCGGGAATCATGCCTTTTAGGTCCAACAGCGGAATACCGTCGTGGCATCCGAGCATGTTGACCACCTGAATTTTCTTATCATATAACTCCATAGCCCAATCCTTCAGTACATCGCCGCAGCCGCGCTCCAGGGCATCGATAATCAATCCCGGAAGAAAGAAATCATAGGTCATATAACCCTTCCCCGCAATGAGTTCGTAGATCTTCTCCTCATAACCGGCATGGATTTCCGGAAGCAAGGTCAGGTTGTATTTGTCAGCTAGTACCTGCACTTTAGCAAGAAGTTCCCAGGTTCCCGGATTATTTAAGAAATTCTTTTCACCCGGCTCCTTGGGTGCATAGGCAAATGCATCCAGCCTGACAATTCTGGCTCCGTATTCCGATAATTTTTTCAATGTGTTATCATAAAATTCCCAAACCAAAGGTGACTTAATATTAAGGTCCATTTGCCCCAGATACTTTATACCCGATTCCAGAAGCTCTGCAATCTCTGCCCTATATTTCTCATATCTGCCAAGTACAAGTTCCGAGGGCCTTTTACCCTCCTCCAGAGAAGAATTTATTCTTTCAGCAAGCTCTGCAGCCGAGGCATATTGGACTTCTCCTATTTTCATAATATCCTGGGCATCCAGTTTGGGGTAACGGACACTTTGATAGAAGGTATTCCAATAAGGTACTTTCCTTCCGTCCGGCATGTGTACCATAAGAATAGGCAGCCCCGGTTTACGAAAAAACATATTCTTTATCAGCTCTTCCTCCGGCTGTATATAGCCTTCCTCTGTCATATGTCCATGGCCTTCCCAGAACCGGTTCCAGTTGATAAAGAAATCCTTGTATTTAGAACTTTCCCCATTTCTTAATAAGTCCTGAAACTGTTCTGACAGCACAGAGGCATGGTTAAGTATAAAATCCAGCTTTAAATCAATATCAAGTTTCTTTAAATCTGCCAGATTCTCTCTCGTCCCAAGTAATTCATTAAGGTTATAGTCAATGACAGAGAACCCTCTATCCAGGTCCGTATTATAGATGCTCGGCAGAACATAGAAGGAAGAAAATACACCTTTTAGCTCTTCCTTTTGCAAAAACTCCACAATATCACCCAAAGTACCGCCCATACTGTCGGGATAGGCATTAAGCATTACTCCGTTGTTTAATACATCTGTTGATCTACTATTCATTTTTCTCTATCTGCTCCTTTGCCATTTACTGCTTTTCTGCCGGTTCCGCTGTTAGCTGCTCTTCTGCCTCTCTCATCAGAGATTGATATACCTTATAATCTATAAGCTCTCCCTGCTTTGTCACTATAATCTTAGCTTTACTTGCCTGCTCTCTTAACATATTTTGTTCCAGCTCTAAAACCTTCATTGTAAAAGAACTGTCTGTTTTTCCGTCACGGTTACGTGCTCTGCGATGTGCCAAAGTCTCCTGAGGTGTACTGTTTAAGAGTACCGGAATATCCACTCCCTTATAAAAATCACTATTACCGTGGGTCCATTCAATAATAAGAATATTGACCTCACTAAAATCGACTTTCTCGAACCAGAGTTCTGATTCTTCCCTGCCCATTCTTTTCAGCCATATCTCATCTTCTCCGTCTTTAAATGCGGAGACTATTTTAGTAAGAGCATCAAAGTTTATCTCATCAGGCGTACCCAGATAACTCTTTAGGCCCTTTACTCCACCTGCAAGATAGGAACTATACCAGGGATATTTTATTACATGTGCATCATCTGCATCCTCTCCATTTTTCTGAAGTCCCTGAATAATGTGAAATCTCTCTTCCCTGTATACTCCATCTTCAATCATTGCCTGTAATGCGCTTTCTCTGAATATATGAAGTCTTTCCGCGTCATTATATACCGGGAACCGCCTCGGATAATTATCCCCCGATAAGGTATAACTTCCAATACCCATCCTTTGAAAATAGTAGGAGAGCAGGGATGCAATCTCTGACTTTCCAACCCCCGAACCTCCGCACACCGTAATGACCGCACGGCCCTGCAGATTCTTCTCCAGTATTTTCGGGAGCTGCTTTAACAGTTCCGGAAATATACGATTTGCCTTCTCTATGTGGTCTCTGCCGATGCTTATTTTATCTCCCGGCATATCTCCCTGTTTTATCTCCTCCGGCAGCACCGGTGGCTGCCAATTAGTTTCCTCACTGATTATCTGATAGCAATTCTTTCTCTTTTCACTCATCTTACTTACCTCTTTCTTATTTTCTTGAAAGTTTTTGGAACAGAACTTATTCTTGTTTTCGCGTCCTTTTTCTCATTGCATTTTCTTCCTTTGTTTCTCAGGAAATTTTATTCTATGGCATACCTCATAATCAAATGGTATAATAGGTTAACCTATAAATTTAAGGAGGTGTGGAATGGCTACGTTATATGAAGCAATGAACGATAATTTTGACTTATTACCGGTAAAAATCTATAAACACGATTTAAGCGGCAAACATATATGGACCCCTCTCCACTGGCATCGCAGTATTGAGATTTTAGTGACCTTGGAAGGAAGGCATTATTTCAATGTAGAAAGCTGTGACTTTCTGTTCACGGAAGACGACTGGCTATTTGTCAACAGCAGCGAACTCCATTCCTCCCGTTATATTAATCTAAACGATCACCTCCGGGGGATATCTATCATTATTTCTCTCCCCTTTATTGAAACTTGGCTGGGCAAAGGATTATTTTTTTATAATCCTCACATTCCGGAAGTTACGGAACAGATAAAACAGATTGCATCTTATATTTACGACAGTGATACTTCCTCACCTTTTTACGGAATTTCATTAATGCAGAAAACCTACGAACTGCTGATGATCATCGGGAACCACTGTATTCAAAAGGATAAGGTCTATTCTATTCCGCTTTATAAAGAGCAGGGAAAAGCTTCCGAGTTCCTGGAGTATATCGAGCAAAACTACAAGGATGACTTATCTCTGAATGAGATAGCAACACATTTTAAGTACTCTCCCAGTTATTTTTCGCGGTTCTTTAAAGAAATTGTTGGGGTCAACTATAATTCCTACCTCAATTTTGTAAGGGTAAATCATGCCGCCGACCAGCTTCTTAAGACCCGTACTACCTTAACAATGTGTGCATTAAATAACGGTTTTCCCAACACCAAATCCTTTATTACCTCCTTTAAAAAGCTTTATGGATGCACCCCGGGTAAATTTATAAATTCCTAACACTTTTATCTGTAACATAATTATACTCTGCTTGCATGGTCATTTCTTTTCCTTTTTCGACCTGTTCATTGTCGTTTCTTTACATAGATATCAGCAAATTCTATTTACTTCAGAATGACTATCCATTCTTTTGCGGGAAATATCTAACTATTTTGAACAAAAAAGGATGCAGCAATTCTAAATTCAAAACTTAGAATTGCTGCATCCTCTTATTAAGGTGCGTTTACTTATTCGGTTTTATTTAATATAGTTATCTCTTATTATATTTCTTTCATTATGTCTATATCTCCGCCTGGTCCTCCAGCACAGAAGTGCAATGAGGGCATCTGGTTGCTTTAATATTAATATCAGACATACAGAAAGGACATGTTTTTGTAGTGGGGGCTTGGGCTATGGGGCTTTCCTCTTTTTTCTTTCCAAAATTGCGAATACTATTGATACCTTTCATCATGAAAAATACCGCCAGCGCTGTTAGAAAAAATACAATTATATTCTGAATGAAATTACCATATGCAATTACGGCATCCCCTATCTTAACAGAGAGTCCGCCAAAATTAATTCCGCCTATCAGTAAACCAAGCAGCGGTGTCAGAATATCCTTGACCACAGAATTTACAATAGCCGTAAATGCGCTGCCGATAATGATTCCAACCGCAAGGTCCATTATATTACCCTTGGAGATAAATTCTTTAAATTCTTTGAACATATTAAACCTCTTTTCTGCAAGTATTTCAACCTAATCTCTAGTTTTTTGCATATATTTTGTCAGCAAGTTATCCTATACACTTCATTTCTTTCCTGTTCCAACTAATTTTATCGGAACAAAAATTTCAAGCTGTCTGTAGCCCAAGCACTTGTTTGTACCTTTAGACCTAGGGTTCAAGTACTTTGTATCAGTCCCATATCTTCATAATATTTTAAAACCCTTGCAGTAATATCATACTGCACCGATACTTCGTGAATTTTTATAAGTTTGCTCATGCTTAATCTCCTATCATAGCTTAGTAATTCTATGATAAAGTACGACGCAACGGCGTAGTCAAGTATTTTATGTAAAAAATGTAATGATTGCCCCGGGCTTTTTAACAGACGCCTGTGGAGAAATAAAATCTTATAATAGCCAGTATAGCATAGCTTGCCGGCGTATTCAATCTGCCTTTGAACAAAATAGATCCCTTAAATACAAAAAATCCCTAAACCTTATCTTTAAGATTTAGAGACTATACTTTGAGAGGCGACAACCAGATTTGAACTGGTGATCAGGGTGTTGCAGACCCATGCCTTACCACTTGGCTATGTCGCCATATATTTTATATGGTTTATTTCTTTAGTTATAAAAACTCCCCGAGTAGGGCTCGAACCTACAACCCCACGGTTAACAGCCGTGTGCTCTACCATTGAGCTATCGAGGAATACGGGATTTATTGTAATACTTTTTACTTAAAAAGTCAATACCCCATTGTTGTACTTTTACGCTACACACTGAATCATCCAAATTAAAACCATTCTTAGGTCAAGCCCTCGACCTATTAGTATTAGTCAGCTGCATGTGTTACCACACTTCCACCTCTAACCTATCCACCTGGTAGTCTTCCAGGGGTCTTACTAGCTTTCGCTATGGGATATCTCATCTTGAGGGGGGCTTCACGCTTAGATGCCTTCAGCGTTTATCCCGTCCCGACTTG
>JAEXGM010000134.1 GCA_023450835.1 Bacillota bacterium
ACTTTAAGGTTCTTGGGAAGGATTACGCAGTCAGGATAGTAAACGGTATCAAAAATGATTCTCTGGCTGCCGTGTTTTCAGTGGCCGAATGACTAAAAACTGATAAACTGCTTTTGAGGGATGTGACTTTCGTCATATCCCTTTCTTTCTTTTCTCACTACAAAAGCTTTCTTCTCCGTGCTAAGATGTCATCATAGCAACGGGAGACGGGAGGATGGCAGAATGGGTGATATTGTTTTAAGAACCGATGGAATTACGAAGAAATACAATAACAAGGCTGTTGTGGATTATCTTACTTTAGAGATACAAAGAGGAGAAATATTTGGGCTGCTTGGCCCCAACGGGGCGGGGAAATCTACGACTATGAATATGATTTGCGGGCTGGTGAAACCAAATGCAGGCAGAATTCATCTTTTTGAACGGGATTTGAAGGAAGAAGGCAAGAAGGCATTGGCTAAGATAGGATATATTCCTCAGGAGCTGGCTATTCATGAGAATCTAAAGGCTTGGGAGAATGTTGAACTTTTCACTTCTCTCTACGGAATTAAAGGGGCAAATTTAAAAAAGGCAGTAGAGGAATCTTTAGAATTCGTAGGACTGTCAGATAAAAGAAATGTATTTGCAAAGAATTTTTCAGGGGGTATGAAGAGAAGGCTTAACATAGCATGTGCCTTGGGACATAAGCCGGAATTGTTGATTTTTGATGAACCTACAGTGGGGATTGACCCTCAGTCCAGAAATTTTATTCTGGAAAAAATCAAAGAGACAAACAGGGCCGGCACTACCGTTATCTATACCAGTCATTACATGGAAGAGGTGGAAGCTGTGTGCAAGCGAATTGCCATAATGGACAGTGGAAAAATCATTGCTACAGGTTCCAAAGAGGAACTTAGACAGCTTGTAACGGCAGATACCAACAGTGAGCTTACCTTGGAAGAAGTATTCCTGACATTAACCGGTAAGAAATTACGGGATTATACGGAGGGGGTATAAACAATGTCTTGGGCTTTAATAAAGAATAACTTTAAGCTGATGCTTCGGAATAAATGGGTTATTGTACTTATGATTGTAGGACCCATTGTAATAATAGCAGCTTTATCCAGTGCTTTTAAAGAAATGCTGAAGGGCTATGCTCCTGCTGGGGACTTTGTAGCTGGCTATTGCATGGAAGCAGGAAGTAATTGGGAGAAAACTATGCCTTTTATCAAGGAGGCAGCAAAGAACAATGGCATTGAGTTGAGGGAATTCACTCCTGAAAATACATCTGTTCTAACTATGGTTGAGAATACTTTCAGACAAAGGGAAGCTGCCGTATTTGTAGAGTTTAAACAAGGTTCCTATCATATTTATAAGCGAAAGGAAGGGGAGACAGAGGCAGGAGTAGTGGAATATTTTCTCTATCAGGCAATACATTCCCTGGAGCAGTCTGAGAATGGTGGAAGTACCAACCAGGAAATACAGATAAAAACAGTTAATCTTCCGGCAGCACCCAGACCGGATTCCAAAGATTATTATGGCATTATAGAAGTTGTGTATTTTAGTTGGTGCAGTGTAATTATTATGTCTCCGGTATTTAACAGCGAAAAGAAGAACCGGATTGCACCAAGGCTGAAAGTCTCTCCTTTATCCAACTTTTCTTTATTTATCGGGAAAGTACTTCCTTGTGTCGCATTTACGATGCTCATTACCTTACTGAGCTCCCTGGTATCTACAATTCTATATAATATTAAATGGGGAAATCTGCCGGTTACGCTATTGGTTATGGCCTTTAGTATCATTGCATCATCACTGTTTAGTATTTTTATATATAACCTGATTCGCAATATGGCAGTAACGGTGGGTGTGATTTTTACATTGGTGTGGATTGCCGGTTTTCTGGGGGGAAGCTTTGAGACCTATATGTTTTCGACGACTCCGGATAAGATAAAAGACTTGTCACCGCTTTATTATATTAATCGGACGCTGGTAGAGTATTCAACGACAGGAAGCAGTGCTTATTTGCAAAGGTGTCTTTGGTACTTTGCATTTATTAGCATAGCATCTTTTATCTTTGGTTTGTTATTGACTGACGGAAGGGGGAAGAGAAATCCATGAATGCACTGTATACACTTTTGGTAATGAATATAAAACTTTTACTTCGAAATAAAGGTTTTCTCTTCTTTCTTCTTATTGTTCCAATTTTCTCTGTTATACTGCTAAATGTCAGGATGACGAACATAGCTACATCTAAAGAAAAGGAGCAGCACATTATTGAACTTAAAAAAATGGAAGAAAAAACTGCATATGAGAGAGACTACAATTTAATGCCGGTACTGGTGTATGATAAATCTATGACGGAGTTGTCGGAATATTATTTAAATCAGCTCACAGAATCGGGGATTTACCAGATTTGCCGTGTGAATGCCACTAAAATTCCGGATGCCAAGATACAAGATAATATGAAATATCACCTGGATAAGGATGCAGTTGTAAGCTTTTTATGTATCGATAAGGATTTTGATGAGAAGATAATGGCAGGGAAAATAGCTGAGGGCATTACTTTCTACAGGACAGGATTGGACGATAGGGAAGAACTCTTTACACAGACTTTAAGGCAGGTTTCCACACTTTTTTTGAAAGAAAAAGAGAGTGAAAGTAAGGAAAACTTGTTAAGGCAATTGAATGAATATAAAAAGTCTCTTCCTCAAAAACAGGTAACCTTACTTGACACCAGCAATTCCAATGTAATAACAAGAGAGCAGGAGATAGCTCTGTACTCTGTTAAGATTTCAATCGCTATTGTGACAATCGCTTTCCTCTATGCGGGTATCTTTATCTCACAAACAGCGGTGGAGGAAAAAAATAATCTGGTATATACAAGGCTTAAACTTACCGGTACCGGAGAGCTTACCTATATGCTGGCAAAAATTATAGTAACCTTAATGACAGGCATATTCCAAACTGTTATAATGGGGATAGGAATTGCAATGTTTGTAAAGACAGATATGGGAATCAGTATTTGGAATTACCTATTCTTAATTAGCCTTCTGGGATTAATATTCTGTAATATGAGTTTGGTGACCGGAATACTTTTAAACAATGTTATGAGTGCCAGTTATCTGGCCTTTATGGTCTGGAGCATCAGTTCTATGTTAGCCGGTCTGTATTTTCCTTTGGAGGATGCCGGAAAAGTACTAAAGAGTATCTCAAACCTGATGCCCCAGAAGTGGACTGTTATGGCAGCAGAAGGCATAATGGCAGGGAGATCTTCTGCATATGTTATGATACTTTGTGTTACAATGGCATATCTTCTGGTTATATTGAGTACGGGTGCTGTGGGATTAAGACTTAGCAGGAATGAGTGAAAATGCAAAGAGAATTAGAATTACGTTATTTTGTATGGATTAAACTGGCGATGGTTGCTGCAGTCACCGTCTATGCGGCGCTGCTTGCCCGTAATAAGGAAGATGGAATTACTTATCAGACTTTATGTTTGGCCGCATTGCTGTTTACGTCAGTCGTCTGGCTGGAATTTAAAGAAGAAAAACGAGAAAGAGAAGCCTTGGACATTATAAATGCCAAGGCTCCTTTGGCGGTTAAAAATTCTATTCCTCCGCTGGCAGCAGAGCTGGTTTTTGAGGCTGCTCTTATTGGTATATTCGATAGAGATTATATATACTTACTGCCAATGGTGATTCTGGACATCTTAATCACATTTAAAGGAAAGGTATTTTCCTATATGGCAGTCTATTTCGGTATTTTGCTGACAAACGAAAAGGCAGCTTATTTTGTGGTAGCTTCTTTTCTTCTTATACTTTATTATCAGCATTATAACATTGTTAAGCGGGAGCAGATGAAAAGTGAATTAAGTGAAGGAAAGGAAGAAGAACTGAAAAGAAATCTGAGTAAAAGTGAAGTTATGTACCAAAAGGAACTTGACAGAAACCGTCTGTATTTTGACAACAAGATACTGGAAGAGAGAACAAGGCTGTCTCAGGCACTTCATGACAAGCTGGGGCACAGTATTAACGGTTCTGTCTATCAGCTGGAGGCCGTTAAAGTGCTGATGGAGAAGAACAGGGACGAGAGTAAAACCATGCTCCAGGCAGTTATTGATAATCTGCGCTTCAGTATGGAAGAGATCAGACATCTATTACGCCAGGAGAAGCCCGGTAAGAAACAGCTCGCTTTTATTCAGTTAAATAGCCTGTGTGAAGATTGCAAAAGAAAGTATGGAATTGAGGCAGAGTTTACTTTAACCGGAGATGGGAAAGACATAGGAGAGAGATTCTGGGAGATTATTCTCGATAACTGTTTTGAGGCAGTATCTAATGCATTAAAATATTCTTGCTGTACCAGAATCACCATAGAAATATTGGTGATGAACCGCATGGTCCGCTGCAGCATATCAGATAATGGTAAGGGCTGTATACATGTCAATGAAGGTATGGGACTAGAAGGAATGAGAAGGCGAGTCAGGCAGGTAAATGGTTTTATCAGTTTTTCTGGAGAGGATGGCTTTGTAATAAATATGCTTTTGCCTGTTGAGGGCAGCTAAAAGGGAGGAACGATGGCAGATAAAATACGGGTCATAATAGCGGATGACAGTGATTTTGTCCGAGATGGAATGAGAATTATCTTAAGCGTTGATGAAGAGTTCGAAGTTACAGGTTGTGCGGCTAATGGCAGAGAAGCGGTGGAGGCTGCAAGAAGAAACTCCTCTGATGTGGTGTTAATGGATATTCAGATGCCGGTGATGGGGGGAATCGAAGCTACCGGTATTATCGTAGAGGAGGGTCTGGCAAAGGTGCTTATTCTTACTACCTTTGATGACTATGACCTGGTAAAACAGGCAATCAGAAAGGGAGCTAAAGGCTATCTGATTAAAAATCATACACCGGACCAGTTAAAACAAATGATAAAATCAATACATAATGGTGCAGGAGTCATGGAGGAAAGTATTTTGGCAAAGCTAACCGAGGAGGATACAGGTGTAATAGGAGGAGCGAAAAACTTTCCAAACGAATTATATACGGAACGGGAAATGGATATCATCAGAGCGGTAGCCGAAGGCCTGTCCAATAAGGAAATTGGTGAAAAACTCTTTCTGTCTGAAGGTACTGTAAAGAATTATATCAGTAATATTCTGGATAAGGAAGGAATATCCCACAGAACACAATTGGCTGTATACTATCTGACGGGTAAACGATAATGCTAATATAAGGATGATGATTTGGGGCAAAAGGTCCGTTTTCCGCAATGGGACGGCAATTTGCACAAACGAGAAAGACTCATGCACTGGTTCCAAGGCGCATGAGTTCTTTCTCGTTTGTGCAAATTGCCTGCGAATATATTGAAGCAGGGGTTTTGGCGCTCATATTATAAATATGATTTGCCGGGTAAATGGTCAATTTTAATAGAATTACAGGCAATCTACGCAAAACTATCCATTTGTTGGGTTAATCATAAAGTTTGAAGTAGTATTTAGTATGAAAAAATTAACTTGACAAAAGGTGGTGACAGTTGTAACATAAATATGCGGTGACAGATGTAACCATTATCTTAAAAGTAATTAGGCAATAAAAGTATTAAGCAATTAATACAAAGAATCATAGTAATAAAAGTAACTCAACAATTAAAGTAATCCAAGTAACCAAAGAAAGGAGCAGATGAATGAATCCAAATACAAGCCGCATCTCTCAGGCAGAATTCGAGGTAATGAAAATTTTATGGAAAGCCTGCGGACCGGTTTCTACAGGATATATCTGCCAGGAACTTTTGACCGAACTGGGCTGGGACCGTTCGACCGTTCGTACGCTGTTAAAGCGGCTTACCGAAAAAGGAGCAGTGATAACACAGAAGATACAGGTTCTTTGCTATCTGCCGGCTATATCGGAGAAAGAATATTGTGATGAACAGACAAAGA
>JAEXGM010000150.1 GCA_023450835.1 Bacillota bacterium
GAAATAAACCACCTTTAATTTTGCTGCATGGATTAATGACTAATGGGGCGTGCTGGACAGGTTTGGCACATGTTCTGGAGAAAGAATATGACGTAATCATGCCGGATGCCAGAGGACATGGCAATTCGAGTATTCCGGACTTCGGATACCGATATGAAGACCATGCAAATGATGTTGCCGGTTTAATAAATGCCCTAAGACTTCCTCCTCCAATTCTGCTCGGACATTCCATGGGAGGAATGACTGCGGCCGTGGTGGCAAGCCATAAATCGAACCTGCTCCGTGGCCTGGTCTTGGCGGACCCAACCTTCTTGAGCCCAAAAGTTCAGCGCGAAGTCCGCGATAGTGATGTCGCCGATCAGCATCGGCGAATGCTCAATATGTCATTGGATGAAATGATGGCAGATGCACGAAAGAGGCACCCTAATCGGTCAGAGGAGACTCTTGAGCTGTTTGCTCGGGCACGGCTTCAAACAAGTATGGCAGCCTTTGACGTTCTCACGCCACCAAACCCTGACTATAAGATGTTAGTAAGTGCAATTGAGGTTCCAAGCCTCATTGTATTTGGTGATAGAGGCATAGTTTCGCCTGTTGCTGCCGAAGAGCTGCAACGTCTTAATCCAAGATTTCAGGCAGAACAAATCCTGGAAGCCGGCCACAGTGTCCACTTAGACCAGCCGGAGCGCTTTGCGGCTGTTGTCGGAGCTTTTATTCGTTCCATCGGAGGTATACATGAGTAAGATTTCAGAAATTGTTGAGGCCAAAAAGCATTATGACGGTATTACGCTTATAGAGCGTATGAAAGAATGTCATACATCTGCTGTCAGTATGGCAATAGTAGAAAACTTTGAGATTTGTGAGACCTATGCCTATGGAGTAAAGCGGAGAAGGGTAGAGGAAAAAGTTACTCCGGATACACTTTTTCAGGCAGGCTCTATTAGTAAACCTGTATTTGCTGTTGCCGTCATGCGTTTGGCCGAGCGTGGCACACTTGATTTAGATACAGATGTTTCCGAGTATCTTTTAGGCTTTAAGGTACCTGCATACGATAACCAAAAACATAAAATCACGTTAAGACAGATATTAAGCCATCATGCCGGCTTGAACCTTCATGGGTTTGCCGGCTATCAACAAGGACAAAAAATACCCACGGTTGAACAAATATTAACCGGAGCATTTCCCTCAAATCATTTAAAACTAAAATTAATGAAAGATCCTGAAACCGGATTTCAATATTCAGGCGGGGGATATGTCCTTGCTCAAAAAATCGTCACTGATGTTTGCAAACTTAATTTTTGCGATTTGATGAACGGCTTGGTGTGTTCTCCATTACTTATGACTCACAGTACTTATTCGCAGCCTCTGCCTGAAAATAAATTTAATGAAATCGCTTTTGGTTATAATCATCACAATTTACAATTACCGGGGGGATATAATATAATGCCGGAATTATCGGCGGCCGGACTATGGACCACACCGTCAGACCTTGCGCAAGTTGGTATTGAAATAATGAAAGCATTAAAAAGTAAAAGCACATTTCTTGAAAAAAAGACGGCCAAGTTAATGACAACAAAAGCATATGAAAACTCACCTTATGGGGTAGGCTTTGCTGTAAATCAAAGTAAAAAGGGACTAACATTTGGACATGGCGGTTCCAATATTGGTTATCATTCAAACATGGTTTTTTGCCCTGATGATGGCTCAGGAATTGTAGTAATGCAAAATTCAGATATTGGGAGGAGTATCCGTGATGAAGTCACGAATGCTTTCAAAGAAATATGTGGCTGGTGATGTAATACCCATTATAAGCATATGAGGTAATATTGTAAGATAAGTATACTGTGAAACTAGAAAACCAGGAGTCAAAGTAAAATTGATTCTTAACCTAGGGGAGGATTTTATATGATAAATATTAAGCACAAATCAATTATTGTAATTGGTTTTATCATTCTAATGATTTTATCCATATCCGGATGTAAAAAAGCTGAAAATAACAATGCACCTATTCCCACGTTGACACCAAAGCCGACAGCCACGGTTACACCGACGAGCCCTGCTGCTGACACAGTAACCCCCATATCTCCATCAGAACAAAGTGAAGAGAACTCAGCATCTAAGATAGATGAAAGTTGGATAAAAGCTTATTATGAATATATTGTAAATAATGAATCTCAATATGATCCGTATCTGCTGCTGATAGATTTGAATTTTGATGGAGTGCCTGAATTATTTGACATTTTTATTGCAGAAGGCAGTCAGGCTTATCGAAAGGGCATAACATTTATGAACGGAAAAGTCATGTCAATTAGTAATGATAAAATGAATATTTCTGTTTTTGTAGGTACGATGTCAAACGCCAGGAAAGAGAAAGTTTGGTATACTAGGTATTATCCTTTCGGCGTTCATAACCCGGCGGGAGCAGAAATAGACGTTAATAGTTATGACTGTTCAGATTTGCTTGATATCACAGGAGAAAATCTTTTTCAGATAGGTTTTACAAATACAAACGCTGATGAACCAGACGCCTCATCAGTTAGTGTAAGTGTGTTAAAAGATGGTAAAAGCGTCGATATTGCTTCACAGGATAAACCATCAATAATTAATTGGTATCTTAATGATAAGAACTCCGATTTTGGTTCGGATTGGTATAATAATCAAAGGCTAACGGCAGAGGAATTGAATTCACTTTTGCCTCTGGCACAATTTGAGGGAGAATTAGATATACAAGAGCAAAAATCAGCAAATGTTGATTTAAATAAATGTTATACCACTACTAGCGGTAAAAATTCACTTGATTATAAACTTTTTTATGATCAGGCGATGAACTGGTATAACGGGAATCAAATAAAGCAGTGGGAGTTTTTTAAATAAATACAGTGAGAATACTAATGATTATGTAATAAGTATTCATGTTATAAGCACTGGGATTATTAATAAGATTAAGGAGGACCTCATGAAACATATTGCAATCTTATCCGATACTCATGGTATGCTGCGAGAGCATGTTATGGCTGAACTTGCAGGAGCTGATTGCGCTATTCATGCCGGTGATATCGACACGCCATATATTATCGAGTCCATACGACAGTACGGGGAGACCTATGTGGTGCGTGGTAACAATGATAAAGAATGGGCAGAAGCCCTGCCTGAAAGCCTTACCGTCACAATTGAAGGTGTGAGGTTCTTCATTGTTCATAACAAGAAAGATGTTCCCAAACACTTGACAAATGTGGACGTGGTGGTCTATGGTCACTCCCACAAATATTCGGCAGAAATCATTGAGGGAGTACTGTTTCTCAATCCAGGCAGCTGCGGTAAACGGCGTTTTAATCTGGAAATCACAATGTGTCGTATGACGGTGGAGGCAGGGCACTATCAGTACGAAAAGGTGATGATTCCCTATAAATGATTTTGATTTCACATTATGTTAAAAAAATAAGTGTTTAACAAAAAAATCAGAATTTTATAAGGAGATAATATATGAAAAATAAAATAACGGAAGCAATCAAGCTCAACACACACCCGGTTGCCGTCTTCAGGTCAGAATTGCTGCCTGCTCAAGCGCTGCAATTCAAGGAAGGTATATGGGGATGTTCTGTTTCCATGCTGGTTGCAGCTGCAAAAGGCAGAACGACTGCCCTCAGTGATAGAACAGTAGCATGCAAGGGCGGCAAGGCTGGATTGGGGCTAAAGAGATTTGAACTTGGGACTATTGAATATTTCCTTTCGTTTGGCGGTGTCGGCCCGAAGGCTGGTGAGCGTTACAAAAAAAGTCCCGAGCTGGCGAAGAACTATATTTTGAGCATGCCGGTCATTGAAAACGAAGATTATATTATTTTTAAACCTCTTGACCGGCTGGAGGAAGCTGAAACCCCGGAAATTGTAATCTTTTTGGTCAATGCAGACCAGCTGTCCGCCCTGGTCACACTGGCAAACTTCGATAAGCCTACACAGGATAATGTCAAAATCCTTTTTGGAGCCGGCTGTGCCCAGGCCGTTTTAAATGCGCTTAACGCAAATGAAAATAAGGAGGACACTTGCTTCATCGGCCTGACAGACCCTTCTGCCCGAAAGTGTATCGACAAGGACCTCTTGTCTTTTAGTATCCCTTATAAGCGCTTTCTTGAAATGGAGACAGAGGCTGAGAACAGCTTTTTGATAACGGAAACATGGGAAGCAATTATGAAAAGAATATAGATAATAACTGCTTGTTGTAGCTGGACTATGCAGTAGTTATCATGAGGGTCTTTCCTATTGAAAAGGAGCAGGTATGAAAAAAAGTATGATTATTTTTACCGTTCTTTTATCTATTCTGAGTTTCAGCAGTTGCGGGACTCAAAGTAATAAACTTGCGGATGCAGTAACTAGTACCACGGAAATCGAAGCAGACGATATCAAACCTTCCGCGCTCTCTGCAACGCCGGAACCGGAAAACGCACTGTCAGGCACTCCGGTAAACATATCAAAGGTTATAAATAACTGTGGGAATTGTACCATTCAAGGAGAAAAGATCTATTATTCTAACAGCTATGATAATGGAGCAGTTTACTGTATGAATACCAACGGCAGTGATAACCGTAAACTTAACGACGATTGGGCACCGTGGTTCTATGTATCCGGTGACAGGATTTATTACCAAAACGGAATAGACGGTATGAAGATCTATGCCATGAATACCGATGGGAGCAGGCGGCAAAAGCTGAATGACGATAATTCCGAGAATATTAATATCATTGGTGACAGGATATATTATAACAATACGGATGACGGCTTTACACTTTACAGTATGAACACCGATGGAAGTGACAGGAAAAAATTGAGTGATGACATTCCCCTGTATATGAATGTGGACGGTGACCGTATTTATTTTTCCGGTGAACTTAGCGGCATCAAGGGTATCTACAGCGTAAAAACTGATGGAACCGACAGAATAAAGTTGACCGATGACAGCCCATATCTAATGATTGCAGCGGATGGCTGGATTTATTATAACAATGAGAATGACAGTTACAAACTTTATGCCGTCAAAACCGACGGCAGCGGCAGGCACAAACTGAGTGACGATTATGCGTTAAGTATAAATGTAGTTGATGACCTGATTTATTATAATAATGGAAATGAGGGGAAAATCTACAGCATAAATACGGACGGCAGCAATAGGAAACTCCTGTCCGACGATAGCGCAGATTGGCTCGTCGTTGAAGATAGCAGTATTTATTATACGATAACCGGCGCAAAAATCTATTCCATGAACATAGATGGCAGTGGCAAACAGCTTTTAACGGATTTAACAAGCAATGTGTACAAGGATGTGACCTATGAAATTAACTCTCGTCTGCATAAAGATATGCCGGAATACCGTTTTGTGGCCACAGGGATAACACAAACGGGCGATTGGATGCCGGGCTATGTTATGGGTCTGAAGGTCTACGATGAAAACGGTCGTTCCCTCCTCTCGGCGGACTTTTCACAGACTATTGATGATGAGGTGGTCGGAAATTATGTTTATAGTGAAATGATGGATACCATGGGCCTGCATGTTACAGATGTAAATTTTGACGGATATAAAGATGTGATTATCTTGTATACTTTTAGCGGTGCACATTCCAATACATGGTATGATTGCTGGCTATGGAACCCGGAAACGTCGTCATTTATCAAAGCTGAATCCTTTGCTGGCATTTGCAATCCCGCGCTTGACCCGGAGAAAAAATATATTTACTCAACCGGGGGCTCGGGTTCGGGCAACCAAGAGTGGGATATTTATCAGTTTATTGACGGTGAGTTCGTGGTTACAAACAGTTTGTCTTATGAAGTGGCAAATAAGGGCTATCATTTTATAGAACAAAAACTTGTAAATGGGAAAATGGAAATCATACGGGACGACGTTATACAAAAAGACAGCTTTGATGACGCGCTGTCTGCCGCAAGTTATATCAGCGACGAGCTTTGGCAATTGGATAATCCGCGTTGGTACGGAGTGGGAGGCCATCAGGCTGACCAATGGCTGGAATGATAAATATCGGAATTTGCAGAGGAGATAAATAGTGAATATTAAAAAAGTTATGGGGGCCAAAAAAGAATATATTGACTTGCTGTTATTGGCTGACGAACAGGAAAACATGATAGATAAATATCTTGAGAATAGTGAAATGTTTGTTTTAGATGATAATGGTATAAAAGCTGAGTGTGTAATAACCAAAGAAGCCAATGGTATTTATGAGCTTAAGAACATTGCTGTTTTGCCTGGTTATCAACGAAGAGGTTATGGGAAAAGTCTGATAGAATTTCTGTTTGCCCATTATTCGGACTGCAATGTTATGTTTGTCGGAACTGGCGACTGTTATTCGACTCTTTCCTTTTATAATATCTGCGGTTTTAAAGAATCTCATAGAATAAAGAACTTTTTTACAGATAACTATGACCACCCAATGTTTGAAGACGGAAAACAACTGGTTGATATGGTTTATCTGAAAAGAGAACGATAACATCCAATTGGTGCAGTACAAAAGTAAAGACGGGAGAATACAAATGGAATTGCAGCAATTTGTATGGCTGGTGTAATGAC